>NZ_JACGAV010000002.1:0-161660 GCF_020137645.1 Campylobacter sp. RM12637 | reverse complement strand
CTAATTTCATATGCACTTGTAAAATCTGGAACATCTGTATTTCCTGTAATTGCTTTAACACTTGAAATAGCATAAAAATTTGTACAAATAGTTTGTGCTGAATCAGTACCTTTTCCTATTTTTAGCGTGCTATCTTTTGCTTCAAATTTTATACACTTCTTATCTTTAATTTTAAGTTCACCAGTAGCTCCTGCGCCTGCTGCAGCTGCTGTAGTTCCTCCATCTAAACCTACATTTGTCATATCAGATAATTTTGTTGCAAATGAACCTTTAGCTGTATAATATGATGAAATATCACTAATAACTGTTGAGAAGTTGCTAGCTGCTTTTGCAAGTTCAGCATCATCTCTTGTAGCATTTAGTTTTGGAATTGCAACTGCTGCTAAAATTCCTAAAATTACGATTACGAAAATCAACTCAATCATTGTAAAGCCCTTTTTCATGGCTATCTCCTTAAAAAATAATTTCACTTTATTTACACAAATGTGAAATTAAAATCTATTAGATATATTAAAAATTCCATCGCAAAATCTAGCTAAATTAGACTTAGTTAAAATATTGGTAAATCAAAATATTTATTAATTTCGTAAAATAAAATCAAGATTTATAGACAATAAAAGAATTTAAATAGTATTTATTTAAATTCTTTTTAATAATCTTTGGTAAAACTATGTTTTTATCAAAGATTTTATAAAATAAAAAATCTCATTTATAAGCTTTAAGGACTAATATGAAAGATTATTCGCATACTTTATTTGATGTTTTAAGCGAGAGTGATTATGCTAAAAAATTAGCTAAATTTGATGATTTTTACGATGATTTTTTAAGCAATAACCTAGCTTATAATGAATACGAGCCTTTAGTTTTAGAAGAGCCAAGTTATGCAAAAAGCCTTGAGATTATTCACCCAACAAGGATTAAAAGACCAAAAGAACTAAGTTCTGATAATGCTTTAGCAAAGACCTTACACCAAATAGCTCATATTGAATATTCAGCAATTGACCTTGCATTAGATGCTGCTTATAGATTTTATCATACCGGCGGGCTTTTGTTTGCGAGTGATTTTTTAGAAATAGCTAAAGAAGAATGCTTACACTTTAGTCTATTAAACGACGCTTTAAATGAGCTAGGATATAAATACGGAGATTTTGGGGTGCATACTAATTTATTTGACGCTATGAGAGCTACTAATTCTAGTTTTAAGGTTAGAATGGGGGTCGTGCATAGGCATTTAGAAGCTTGTGGGCTTGATGCTAATCCTTTTGTGGTTAAAAAAATAAGCAGCACAAAACACCAAATAAAATCAAAATTATTAGAAGTTTTAAAAATCATCTTGCACGATGAAATAAGCCATGTAAATAAAGGCGATAGATGGTATAAAAACGCAGGTGGGACAAATGAGAATTTTTGTGATTTACTCTTAGAATACAAACACCTAATAAGACCTATTAAAAATATGAATGAAAACGCTAGAATTATGGCTGGATATACCCAAGATGAATTAGATGAAATAAAAAAGAATTTTAATTAATATGCTAGAGAAAATATCAAATCAAATATCAATTTTAAAAGACTTAGAACTAATTTATAATAATACTAAAATTAATTTTGCAAAAGGTTTTGAATTCGCCTTAGATTACGATGAATTATTAGCAAAATTAAATGATTATAATTTAGAAGAATTAGAGCAAATCTCAATTAATTTAGAATATTTGCAAAAAAATTATATAAATGAAATATTGTTTTTAGAAAATGCACTTAAGGATAAATAATGTTAATTTATGGATTAGATTATATAAAAAATCAATTTACAGCTTTAGAATTTGAATTAGGATTTAGTGTAAATAATGTAAGTTGTGTAAAATTTAGCGAAGAAATATTAGCAAAGCCAAATATTAAAAGAGCTATATTTTGCGATACTTTAAGTGAAGTTTTGCAATCAAATGCAGCACTTTGTGAATACATTATCCCAAATGCTAAAATCTTAAAAGACAGCGTATTTTTAGCAGAAAAATATTTATTTGATAGCAAGATTTTATCTTTTATAAAAGATACTAGCGATATTGAAAAAGCCGCTTTAATAGGCGTTGATGCGGTGCTTTTTTGCGATTTTAAAGATTGCAAGGATTATTATATTTAATCTAGGAATTTCCTAGATTAATTAGCAAAAATTCTAATCCCGACATCAATTACTACAAGTATTATTAATATACTTAATAAAGTAATTAATGCTGCGTTAGACTTGGGTTTTATCTCGCTTTTGGCTTTTTCAATTTTCTTTAATTTATCATTTAATTGATATTCAAATTTATTTTGCTCTTCGCTTAATTTTTTAATTTGTTCTTTTAACTCTTGATTTCTAGTTTTAAGCAAACTTGAAAGCTCGTTTTCTAATTCGTTGATAGTATTTGCATCAACTTTTATTAATTCTTTACTTGTTTTATCCATTTTAATCTCCTTTAATGTTTTTATTAAATTCTAAACAATGAAAATTATCGCTAAAGCCAAAAAATAGATATTTAATGGCATTTGCGTATTTAATATCGCTAAATTCATCTACTCCAAATTCCATCAAAGCTCTTGATTGTTTTTTAAAGCTATGTTTTAGATTAAGTTTATCAAAATAAAAGCACAATTCATCATAATTTACATTCCAAGTAATATCACAATTTGCAAATAATTCTTCTAAATTAGCGTTAAATGGGTCAATTAATTGATGATTTTTAAATATTCTTAAACTAAACTCATCATTTAAATATGTAGAAAAATAATCAAATGTTAAAAAATAAAATTCCTTACACTTCTTATCTAAAGCACTTAAAAAATCATATATCATAGGAGAAAATTCCAAGCGTTTTTCAAGTTTATCTTGTAAATATTCATAACTATTTTTATGCTCTTTAAAGATTATTTTGCCATTTTCAACGAAGCCAAATTTATGATTATCATAAAGCTCACAAGCAAAAGCGTCAAATAATTCATTTGCGATAAAAAAGGCATTATCACTACTAAAATCATCAAAATAATAATGTTTAAATTCCACATTCAAATTCTTTTTTTGTAAAGCCCTTAGATTGTCGTGTGGCTCTATGATTTTTACATTAATTTGCTTATAAATTTCAGGGCGTTTATCTTTTAAATATGTTAAAAAATCTTTTAATAAATACCCTTCATTTGCACCGATTTCTACTATATCAATAGGTAGTTTTAAAATCTTTTCATCAACTAAAAAAATAAATCTTTTAGCACACAAAAAGCCAAAAAGCTCTCCAACACTAACAGCTGTATAAAAATCCCCATCTTTACCAACTTTTACACCTTTTTTATAATACTCTTTACTCCAAGTATCAAAATATTTGCTAAAAATCAATTAAAAGCCTTTGCGTTAAATTTATTTACAAAATCAAGTGGGTCAACACTAACGCCTTTTATAGCAATTCCAAAATGAAGATGAGGCCCACTAACCCTACCCGTATCTCCACTAAGTCCTATAATATCTGATTGTTTTACAAAATCACCCACTTTTACATTAATCTTGCTTAAATGATAATATTGCGAATAAACGCCGTATCCATGATCAATCACAACGCTACCACCTGAATAATATCTATCTTTTGCAATAACTACTACTCCATCATTACTAGCTGGAATGCTAACTCCAATTGCTGCTCTAAAATCAGTGCCTGAATGATAACTCTTAAGAGTGTTTTCAAACACCCTAGCACTTCCAAAAGGGCTTGTAATAACGCTATCTAAAGGGATTATGAAAGGCTTATTAATATATACTTTTTCGGTGCTTTTTGCATAGATTTTCACTGCTTCATCGTATTCTTTAGCAATTCTTTCTTGAAGCTTTTTGTTTGGCTTAATAATTGATGGCTTTGCAAGTTTAATTTGCTCTTTTTTATATTCTCCTTCAAGCACTTTAAGGCTATATTCTTGATTGTCTAAAGTAATATTTAAAGTTTTACCACTTGCGCGATAATTTGGGGCTAAAATTAATAAGGTTTTATTATTTATCGGATATTTTGTGTAAGTGATTTCGCTTTTACTAATTATTGGATTTTGAATGCTAATATCAACTTTGCCATTTATTAGATTATTTGATAGCAAAAATGTTGTAAAAAATGAGATAAAAAATAATTTTTTCATAAAATTCCTTAGTAATTTAATATAGAAAAGATTAGCAAAATAGCATAAATATTGAGTTTTTGCCACTTTTTGATTATCATTATCTTATATATTTTATTTTATTTTAAGTTTTAGGGACTACAATCATTTTTGAAAACGAAAGGATTTTTAATGAATAAAGCTAAGGTTTTAAGTGAAGTTTTAGAATACATTACAATCACTCATCACACAAGTGGTAGATTAAGACTTGATATATCTAGCAAGATAAGAGAATTAAAAGACTTAGAAAGCTACAACATTGATGAAGTTTTTAATCTAAAAGGGATTAATGAAGTTAAAGTTAATAAAATCTTAGGCAAGGTTACTATTTTATATGATGATAAAATCATATCAAAACAAAGCCTTGATAATTTAATCAATGCAAAAAACATTGATGAGATTAACCTAGCTTTAAAGGAGCTTAACATTGCTTGAGCTAAGATTTGAAAACCAAGAGTTTTTGCAAGAACTAGAAAACAGCGATATAAGAAGAGCTTTTGAGCTAGATTTAACTAGCATAAAATTATATGAGTATTATGCTAATTGCTTTAATGATGGTATTTTAAGAGATATTTTAAATGCAAAAAAGCAATTAAATCAATTATTAATTAGTGATAATAATGCTTTATTGGTTGAGTGTAGTTTAAATGATGCTTATTTGCTACTTTTAGCAAAAGAATTTGAAATCGTTCAAGCTTATAAAATAGCGGCTAATGTTTGCAAAGATGAAAAGCTAAAAGACCTTATTTTTAGACTTTGGGCTAGTTCGGTTAATGAGTATCAGGTGGCTTTAAGAAAAAGCCTTGCGACTAATGAATTTAATGTAGATTCTTTAGTTAGTAATTTTTTAAAAGATATTTTAAAATAAAGGAAGATTATCATGCCAATTCCATTCATATTAGGTGCAGCATTAGGTGTAGCTGCAGTAACAATTTATAATAAAAAAGATAGTATTAAAAAAAGTATAAGTGAGTTTAATTCTCAAGATTTTGCAAAAAGTGCAGGAAAAATGACAGAAAATGCAATTTTAAAAATCTCAAAACTTAAACCTTGTTGCAAATGCGAGAAAGAAGTAGCTAAAAAAAGCTCTAAGAAGTAAAAATTATGCTTACATCAAGTAGAGTTCCGAGTGATCATTTATTAAGCTCTAGTCTTAATAATTTTTTTACAACTCAAGATTTAAAAGCAAGTTTAAAGGTAGGAGTTACTAGCTATTTTGCAATTAAAACAAGCAATGATATAGCTAGGAAAGATTATAAAAACGCAATAGTTTCTGGAATTAGTGGAATTTTAATTAATCAATTTTTAGGAGAAAATAAAATGACAAATAATAATAATCCATATTTAAACAATAATCAAAATTACAATGTTAATCAAGGATATAATAATCAAAATTATTCTTATAATCCATATTTAAATAATGTTTCAAACAATAATTTAAATAATACTGCAAACAACAATCAAAATACAGGCTTTTTAAGTTCGCTAACAACTCAAGGAACAGGGCTTTTTGGCTCTCCTTTAGTAAAAGGAATTTTAATTGGTGCTGCGGTTACTTATTTATTAAGTAATAAAGATGCAAAAGATACTTTAGCAAAAGGTGTTGCAAAAATTCAAAGTTTTGCTAGTGCTGCTATTGAAGAATTTAAAGAGCAAGTAGAAGATGCAAAAGCTTCAATGCAAGAATAATTGTAAGGTTATTCATCACTCTAAAAATCGTCTTAGAATTAGGCTAAATACGCTTAATAATCTAAGCGATAATCATTTATTAGTAAGTGAGTTTAATCTTAATTTTTCTGGTGTTTTTGTAAGTGTTAATAATGCTTCAAAAAGCTTAGTTTTTACAAGTTCAAAAGAAATTGATAATAATTTAGCTCAAAAAATATTAGATTTTTTTAGCACTTATGAAATTAAGCAATTAAAAAAAGCAAAAGAAACTCCAAGTAAGGCTATGATTTATTCATCTATTTTAGCTTTAGCAAATAGCTATAAAACAAGCCCTATTTATGATGGTTTTGTTTCTAGTGCAACTGCATTGCCTTTATTAAAAGAAGGAACTTTAGAACTTATTGAAAATGGTTTAACTTCAAAAGTATTAGAAGCAGCAGCGGTAGGAGTTTCTTTATATAGAAAAGATTATAAAGCAGCAAATAGCACTAATTTAATGCTAAATATTGGCGAATATATTGAAGAAAGCGTAGTGGCAAAAAGTGATGATTTGATAAAAGAACTAGCAAAACCACAAATAACTCACGCTTGGGTAGAGGTTAATCAAGAGCTTGTTAAAAAAAGTGCGAAAGATTTGGTAGTAGGGGATATTGTAGTGGTATCTCAAGGAGATAATATAGCGGTTGATGGTTATATTGTTGATGGGATTGCTAGTATTAATCAAGTTTCTATGACAGGAGAAGCCCAAGCAGTTACTAAAAGTCGTGGAGATAGGGTTTTAAGTGGAACCGTGGTAGTTGAAGGTCGTATTAAAATATGGGCTGAAAGCGTTGGAGAAAATACGTCAACGGCTAAGATTTTACATTATATGAAAGATTGCTTAGAAGAAAAATCAAAAATAGGGCAAAAAGCTTATAAATTAGCAGATAGTTTAGTGCCTGTTACTTTAGGACTTGCTGGACTTGCATATTTATATAAAGGAAGTGCAGCGATGGCTAGTGTGCTTCAGGCTGATTATTCTTGTGCTTTAAAACTAGCAACTCCTGTGGCATTTAAAAGTGCTATTTCTTATGCAGGAAGAAGACAGATATTGCTTAAAGGTAGCACTGCTTTAGAGAATTTAAGCTCGGTTGATACTTTTGTATTTGATAAAACAGGCACATTAACTTATGGGGATTTAAAAGTTGAAAGCGTTCATGTATTTAGTCCAAAATATGATGAAAAAACCTTACTAAATCTTAGTGCAAGTGCTGAAGAGCATTATTTTCACCCTGTTGCAGAAGCTATAGTAAAGGCTGCTAAAGAGCGTGGATTTTCTCATATTAATCACGGAGAAGTGGAGTTTATAGTAGCACACGGCGTTAAAACTAGCATTGATAATGAAGAAGTAATAATTGGCTCAAGGCATTTTTTAGAAGATGATGAAGGTGTTGATTTTTCTAGGGCTAATGCAAATATTAAAGAGCTTTTAGATAAAGGCTTAACTCTTTTATATGTAGCAAAATCTAAAGAATTATTAGGCGTAATTGCTATGAAAGATGAAATTAGAAGCAATGCTAAAGAAGTCTTAGCAAAGCTTAAGCAAAACGGCGTAAAAGAATTAGTAATGCTAACAGGCGATATTGAAAGTAGGGCTTTAGAAGTTGCAAAAGAACTTGGAATTGATAAGGTTTATGCAGAGCTTTTACCACAAGATAAAGCAAATATTTTAGCTAGTTTAAAAGCTCAAGGCAAAAAAGTAGCCTTTATAGGCGATGGTATAAACGACGCTCCATCGTTAGTTCAGGCTGATGTTGGAATTTCTATGCAAAAAGGTGCTGATTTAGCAAAAGCTAGTGCTGATATTGGATTACTAAGAGATGATTTTGCTTGTATTTTAGAAGCAAAAGTTATAGCTAATGAAACTATGAAAAAAATTGATAAAAACTTTAGCACAACGGTATGGGTTAATTCATTCATATTAGGTGCTGCAACACTTGGTTTATTAAGCCCAGCAGCTACTGCATTTGCTCATAATGGCACAACTATTGGCTTATTGGCTAATGCTATAAAACATAAGCAATTATTTTAAATTATATTAGGAATTTGATTTTAAATTCCTAATTTTTCTTTTTAATTATTCTTTAAAATTTAAATATTTTAATTTTTATAAAACATTAAAATAATTATGTGTAAAATTGGCATTTTAAAGGAGTTAAAATGAAAAACAAATATGTTTGGATTGTTGTAGCGATTTGCTTTTTGCTTTTTGCAAATGTTGTTGGATTTTTGGATTTAGCCATAGTTTTAGCGGCTATATTTTTAGGTGTTAGACTTGGTGGAATTGCGATTGGCTATACTGGTGGGATTGGAGTTATTTTATTAGGTATTTTGTGTGGTATAAAACCAGGCGAAATTCCAACTTCGGTAATTTTAATCATTATGTCAGTAATTGCAGCAATTTCGGCTATGCAATTAGCAGGTGGACTTGATTATTTGGTGCATATTGCTGAGAGAATACTTAGGAAAAATCCTAAAAAAATCAATTATTTAGCTCCTAGTATTACTTATTTTTTAACTATTTTAGCAGGGACAGGGCATACTGCGTTTTCTATGATACCAGTAATTGTTGAGGTTGCAAAAGAGCAAAATATTAAGCCAAAAGCTCCACTTAGCCTTGCAGTTGTATCAAGTCAAATAGCAATTACTGCAAGTCCTGTTAGTGCAGCTGTTGTTTATCTTAGTGGTGTGCTTGAGCCTTTTGGGTATTCTTATTTAACATTATTAAGCATTTGGATAGGTAGCACTTATTTAGCTTGTATGCTTAGTGCTTTTTTAGTAACTAAGTTTTCAAATCTTGATTTAAGTTCTGATGAGTATTATCAAGAATTACTTAAAAAAGGTGAAATAGCAAAAAAACAAAGCACTCAAAAAGAGATTATTAAAGGTGCTAAGACTAGCGTTGCGATTTTTGTTATTGGCGTTTTAGCTGTTGTTTGTTATGCGACTTATATTTCAGGCTTAAAAGCTGATGAGATAATTATTCCAAGAGATAGTGCTATTATGTGTGTAATGCTTAGCATTGCTACTTTTATTGTATTAAGCACTAAAATCAATACTTCAAAAATCATTGATACAAGTGTATTTAAAAGCGGTATGAATGCTTGCGTTTGTGTTTTAGGTGTTGCGTGGCTAGGAGATACTTATGTAAGCGCTCATAGTAATGAAATAAAAGAATTTGCTAAAGGCTTAGTAGAACAATATCAATTCTTATTAGCTTTTGCCTTTTTCTTTGCTAGTATGCTTTTATATTCTCAAGCAGCAACTGCTAAAGCAATAGTTCCATCAGTAATTGTTGCACTTGCATTAAATGAAAACCCAGAAAACGCAAAAATAATCATCGCTTCTTTTGCAGCAGTTTCAGCACTCTTTGTGTTACCAACTTACCCAACATTACTTGGTGCGGTTGGAATGGATGATACAAAAACTACTAGGATAGGAAAGTATGTATTTAACCATTCTTTCTTTATTCCAGGCGTTTTAATGATTGCTTTAAGCGTTGCTTTAGGATTTTTATTTGTAAAATTTATTTAAAAAAAACTTGAAATTATCATTATTTTTTGTATAAAATGTATCCTTTTTCAAAAAAGGATACATTATGAAACGACTTACTTGGAGTAATAGACTTACATATATTTTAACCGTTGCAGGTGCTACTATTGGATTTGGAGCTACTTGGAGATTTCCTTATATGGTAGGAGAAAATGGTGGTGGTGCTTATGTTTTATTATTTATAATAGCTATGTTTTTAGTCGGTGTTCCTATTATCTTAGTAGAAAATATAATAGGTAGAAGAATGCATAAAAATAGCGTTGATTGTTTTAGTAAAAAATGGCAATTTGTTGGGTATTTAGGGCTATTTGGAAGCTATGCAATTATGGCTTATTATATGGTTTTAGGTGCTTGGGTAATTAGCTATATTGTTAATATTATTATGTCTATGTTTAATTTAGGCGGGCTTGATTTAACTTCAGTAATTACAGCAGAGCAAACTAGCTTACATTATCAAAAAAATATAGAAAATGACCCTTTAATGATAGGAATTTATACATTTATTTTTGTATTTATTAATTGGATTATTTTAAGGCGTGGAGTTATTGATGGAATTGAGCGTTCTGTTAAGTATCTAATGCCGCTTTTGTTTTTATGTCTTATTGCTATGGTTATTAGAAATGTTACTTTAGATGGGGCAATTGAAGGGATTAAGTTTTATTTATATCCTGATTTTAGCAAGATTACACCTAGTATATTTTTATATGTTATAGGACAAGTATTTTTTGCTTTATCGCTTGGATTTGGGGTTATGATTACATTATCAAGTTACCTTGATAAAGGCGAGGATTTATTAAAAACAGCAATTATTACAGGTATTGTAAATACTCTTGTAGCGGTTTTAGCAGGATTTATGATATTTCCTTCTTTATTTTCTTTTGGATTAAGTCCTGATGCTGGTCCATCATTAGTATTTAAAACCTTACCAATAGTGTTTTCTCATATGCATTTTGGGGATTTCTTTGCTATAGTGTTTTTTGTTTTATTATTAACAGCTGCACTTACTACGAGTTTGCCTATTTATCAAGTAATTATTTCTGTATTAGAAGAAAAATTTAAAATCTCAAAAAATACAGCGATTAATTTAGTTTTAGGTGGAATTTTTATATTAGGAAATATTCCTGCTTTATTAAGTTATGGAGTGCTTGATAATGTTTTAATTTATGGAAGAAATATTTTTGATACATTTGATTTTATTAGTGGAAATATTTTATTTGTAATTACAGCTTTACTTTGTGTAATTTATGTTGCTTTTGTTTTAGGTAAAGATGAAGCTTTAAGAGAAATTAGCAATAATTATGAACTTAAAAATCCACTTTATAAAGCTTGGTTTTATTATATAAAATATTTTATTCCTATTGTAATTATTGTAATTTTTATAAGTGGTTTTGAGAATTTAAAATCATATATTTTGGGATTTTTTAATTAAATATTTTACGATTTAGCATTAGCTAAATCGTAAGTATAAATTATTTTTTGTTTTCTACTTTTTCTTTTTTGTTGTGTTTTGATTTTTTAGCTTCTTTACTTTTTTTATTTTTCTTAGCTTCTTTTTTTGCCTTTTTAATTTCTTCTTTTGTTTGTTTTACTTCTTCTTTAACTACTTCTTTTTTTTCTTCTACTTTATCGCTAACTTGTTTTACCACTTCTTCTTTAGCTTTTACTTCTTCTACTACCTTTTGCTCACTTTTTTCTAGTATTTTTTCAGCTTTTGCATCATTGATACATTCAGCACTTTTGCAATCTAAAACATCAACTGCAGGAATTTCAGCAGCACATAAATTAAGGCCTATAAAGGCAACTAATGACAAACATACTTTTTTCATTTTTATCTCCTTTTAAAAAAGTCGCGAAATTGTAGGAGCGAATTATTAAAAATGGTTAATAAGAATAAATTATTTTTATCAACATTAATTCTAATTGATAATAATGAAAAAAATAATAAGTATCATTTAGATTTTATTTATTTATAACTCATACAATAATGAGTAAAATTATTATAAAGGTTATCTTGTGAAAAAAATATTTTTGCTTATTTTTGCTATTTGTATATCTTTAATAGCTAGAGATGATGTTGATTATTTCAAGGAAAAAGATTTAATTATAGAAAAGCTAAATAAAGGTTTAGAAGCCTATAAAAAAGGTGATGCAAAAACTGCAAGACAACTTGCAAGTGAAGCTTATTTTCAACATTTTGAAAATATGGAAGGTCCTATTGGAAGAAATATTGGTAGAAAAGGCTATTTGATGGAGAGAAAATTTACCAATCTTCGTGGTTATTATGGGCGTGGAGAAAATATAGGCAAAATTGAAGCTTTAATAGATGGTTTGATATTTGATTTAGAAGAAGTAACGCCAGTTATACAAAATGGCTTTAAAATAGTTGCAGTAGCGTCTGATCCAAATTATGATAAAGCAAAAGCTGAAATGAATGCAAGAGAGAATTTATTAAAAACTTGCATTGAAGGTGAGATGATGTTTGGAGCAGATGAAAATAGTGCAAAAACTAAATGTGAAGAACAAAAAGCAGCAGAATTAGCCCATCTTAGCAAAGAAGCAAGTGGAGAAATCACAAAACCAACTATGCAAAAAGAAGTTTATGATAGTTTAGAAGACCTTCAAGCAGCAGCTGCGATTGATCCAAAATTACAATATGTATATGATTTATTAAGTGAGAAATTTGACGAAGCTATTCAATACAATAAGCAAGGAGAATTTACAAAAGCAGCTGATACAATTGGCGTTGCAAGAGAAGAAATATATATAAATACAAATATTGAAATTCTAATAAATGCAACAAAAAATCTTAATATGAGAAGCAAGTTAAGAAGTTTTGGCAGTGATATTCGCGAAGGAAAAGTAACTGAAAGCGATATGAGAGCTAGAAGTGAAGAGATATTAGATTCTATATTTGATGTAATGACTAAAATAGATGCTAGTAATTTAGATAAATTAAAATTAGTTGGATATGTTGATGAGACTAAGAATGTAGATTATACTCAAGTTGCAACTGATATTAAAATAGCTTTAAATAAAATAGTTCAAGACTATGAAACAATGGGAGAAAAAGCAAGTATTGATGCTCTTCAAAATATATATTTAGATATTTTTGAAGCAAAAGGAATGGAGAGTAAAATTGGTGCTGTTAATTCAAATATAAAGCTTGAAATAGAAGCAAAATTTACTAAAGGAACAGCACTAATTAAAAGTAAGGCTTCTAAAGATGAGTTAATTGCTAATTTTGATGAGTTAAATAAATTAATTGAAAGTCAGTTAGATAAAATAAATGATACAAGTGTTTGGTTTTTATTTATATCATCACTTACTATTATTTTAAGAGAAGGTTTAGAAGCTTTAATAATAGTAGTTGCAATAATTTCATATATTATTCAAAGTGGTAATAAAGACAGATTAAATATAGCTTATTCAGCACTTGGTAGTGGTGTTGTTTTATCGTTTATCACTGCTTTTATAGTTTCATATTTTATTAAAAATTCAGGACAAAGTAGAGAGCTAATAGAAGGTGTAACAATGCTAATTGCTGTTGTTTTATTATTTTATGTTGGCTTTTGGCTACTTAGTAATGCAAGAAATAAAAAATATGCAAGTAATTTAAAAGAGCAAGCAAGACTAGCTATTACAAATGGTAGTGCTAAAACATTATGGTGGACCGTGTTTTTAGCAGTATTTAGAGAAGGTGCTGAAACAATATTGTTTTATCAAGCATTATTGATTGATTCTGGTTCTGGTGCTGGACTTAGTGCTGTTTTAGGTGGTTTAGCTCTTGGTATTGTTATATTAGTAGTTTTATATTTCTTACTTAAAGCTGGTGCAATTAGAATTCCTATAAAACAATTTTTCTTAATAACCTCAATTATTATTTTTTATATGTGTTTTGCTTTTACAGGCAAAGGGATTATGGAACTTGTTGAGGGCAAGGTCTTAACTCCACATCTCATACCAATGCAATTTGAAAGCATTACTTGGTTAGGATTATATCCTTATTATGAGAGCTTAGTTTTACAGGCAATAATCCTCGTCCTATTAATAGGAGGAGTTGTTTATATGCAAATCAAATCAAAGGAGAAACAATGAAAAAATCATTGCTTAGTTTAGTAGCAGGTGCTTTTTTAGCGTCTTCAGTGTTTGCAGGAGAAGTTGAAATTCCTACAATTGATGGTGCAGAAAGCTATAAATTACACGGAATGGAAATAGCAGCTGTGTATCTTCAACCAATTGAAATGGAGCCAAGAGGTATTGATTTAGCAGCGTCTTTAGCTGATATTCACTTAGAAGCTGACATTCACGCTCTTAAAGAAAATCCAAATGGTTTTCCTGAAGGTTTTTGGATGCCATATCTTACAATTGGCTATAAATTAACTAACCTTGATAATGGTAAAACAAAAGTTGGAAAACTTATGCCAATGGTAGCTGATGATGGTCCTCACTATGGTGCAAATATTAAAATGGATACAGGAATTGGTAATTATGAATTAGAATTTGTAATTGATAATCCTGAAAAACAAGGTTTTGGTCGCCACGTAGATAAAGAAACAGGTGTTGGCGAGTGGTTTGATACATTTAATGTTAAATACAAATTTAAATACACAGGAACACCTGATAAATAAAACTTAAAATATAGAAAGCTTAGGCTTTCTATAAAAAATATACAAAAATAAGGACAATAATGAGTATATATTTTGTGCATATATTTTTAGAGTGCTTTTTAGTTAGTTTTTTTACAGCTTTTTATGCTAAAAATTCATCATTAAAATTAAATATTATTTTTACTTTAGTTGGTTTTATTTTTGGATATATTTTATTTTATATATTCCACTATGAAAAAGTAGATAGAATAGGAGTATTAACAGCTAATATAATTTTATTAGTTACTTTATTTTTTAGCTTAATTAAATTAGTAATTTTTAAAAATAATTCTTTATTTGCTTATATATTAAGCTTTTTTATATCTTTAGCAGCTTCTTTAAAATACTTTTTATTATCAGTTGCTTATCCTATATTTTCATCAAGCTTATTAGATACTCAAGGGATTTTAAATTTTGGCTTTATTTTATTAGCTATTTTTATTTGTATTATTTTTTATATTAATTTTCTTTTTGCTAATTCAAATTCATTTTCAAAATCAAGAATTTGTATTTATGTAATTTTTGCAATTATGTTTTTAAATACTGCTTTTGCTGAGATTATGTATTATCTAATTAGAATTGGAGTTAGTGATAGCTCTGTTTTGCTTAGTTATATTACTAAGAGTAGATATTATGCCGAGTTTTATTATTATATTTGCTTGATTTTAGGCATTGTTTATGTTGGCACTTGCTTAAAAAATAGACCAAAATATAGAGAAAAAGCTTGTGATTTTGACATAGAATATAGAAAAAATATCGCAAAAACTTTTAGTATAAATTCTCATTTTACTATTCATTTTATATTAAGTATTAGTGCTGCTTTAGTTATGTTATTTTATGATTTAGTAGATTCTAAACCTATTCAAGTTGATGAGCCAAAAATCATTACTCCTAAAAATAAAGATTATTTTGAATTTGATGCTAAAGATATTCAAGATGGTAAATTATATCGTTATGCTTATATTTCTAGCTCTGGTAAGGAAATTAGATTTTTTATAATTAATCGCCACGCAGGTAAGCAAACTCCTGTAGTAGTATTTGATGCTTGTAGTATTTGTGGGGATAATGGCTATGTTATGAAAAATAATGAATTATTATGTGTAGCTTGTAATGTTAGGATATTTTTACCTAGCGTAGGTAAAGAAGGTGGTTGCAATCCAATTCCTTTAAAATTTGAAGTTATCAATGATAAGATAATTGTGAAAGTAAAAGATATATTAGGTGGGGAAAACTATTTTAGTAAAGTAGTTGAAATGCAAGTTCAAGACCCAGTAAATAAAGAAAAATTTCTAAACACAAAAGCTAAGAAAACCTATATTTATAATGGTATTAGCTATTATTTTAATTCTGATGAAAGTTATCAAGAATTTAAAAAAGACCCATCAAAATTTGTAAGCTCAAGTGATAAAGCTTTATTTTTGATTGAAAGAAGAAGTTAGGAGTAAAAATGTTTTTAAGAATAGTAAAAAAATCAATTTTAGGCAATCCTATTCAAAAATTATTAAGTTTTGCGACTATTTTTTTAGCTTGTTTGCTCCTTGCTTGTATGCTTAATATAACTCTTGGAGTTGGAAATCAGCTAGGAAAAGAGCTAAGAAATTATGGAGCAAATATTAGTGTTTTACCACAAGGCTCATCTTATAGTATTGAAGTTGGTAATAAAAGCTTTAAATTACAAAGCGAAAGTAAATTCCTAAATCTTGATGATTTGAGAAAAATTAAAGATATTTTCTGGTCAAATAATATAACAGCAATAGCTCCATTTAAACAACGCCAAGTAGAATTTCAAGGCAAAAAAATCAGTATCTTAGGCACATATTTTAATAAAGAATTAGTCATAGAACAAGATAAATTTGGTAATAAAACCGTGGTATTTGATACTGGATTTTTATCTCTTTTACCTTTTTTAAAGACTGATTTAAATTTTGTAAATGATAATAGTCTAGAAAATGAAGTAAATATAAGTGAAAAATTAGCAAATTCTTTAAATCTTAAAGCTAACGATACTTTTAAAGTGCTTATAAATGATAAAGAAGTAGAGTTAAAAGTAGTTGGCATTGTGAGTAATTTGGGTGATTATGAAGATAAAATTTTAATTAATATAGATAGATTAAATGATATTTTAAATGAGCCAAATACTTATGAAAGAGCAGAAGTATCAGCTCTAACAATTCCAGAAAATGACATAGCTCATAGGGCAAGATATGATATAAAGAGTTTAAATCAAGTAGAATTTGATAATTGGTATTGCACGGCTTTTGTAAGCTCTATTGCATATCAAATTGAAGAAAATTATAAAGGAGCAAGTGCAAAAGCTGTTAGTAAAGTAGCAGATGCTGAAAGCTCTATCGTTAAAAAAATTCAAGGTCTAATGGGAATTATTTTTATCATATCTTTAATTGTTGCAAGTATTGCAGAAGCATCTTTAATAAATAGCGATGTTTATAGAAGAAAAAAAGAAATAGGTTTGTTTAAAGCATTAGGCGCTAGTAATTTACAAGTTTATTTGGTTTTTGCAATTGATTATTTGTTTGTTAGTTTAATTGCTAGTATTTTTGGTGCTGTGTTTGGATTTTTTGTAAGTGATATTATATCTTATAGCATTTTTTCTCATAGTATTGAATATAACTTCATAATTATATTTATTTGTATGTTTTTTGCTAGTTTGGTGGCTTTACTTGGCTCATTAATAGCTACTAAGAATTTTGTAAATCTTGAAATAGTTGAGGTGTTATATGAGCGTAAATAACTTTTTTTTCACACAAGTTAAAAAGAGTATAGTTTTTTCAAAACAAAGATTAATAATAGTTTTAATATCAATTTTTATAGGAACTTGCGTTACTAATGCTTTTTTAAATATATATTTTGATATTGACAATAAAATGAGCAAAGAGCTTAAAAGTTACGGGGCAAATATGCTAATTAGTTCTAAAAGTGATGATTATTTAGATATTAAAGAAGCTAATTTAATTAAATCAAAAATTAGTAAAGACAAATTATTAGCTTATTCTCCTTATTTATACTTTAGCCCTGTTTTTTCTACAAGGCAATTAATAGTAGCTGGGGTTGATTTTGATGAATTTAAAAAAATCAATAAGTTTTTATTAGTTAAAAAAGGTAGCCTAAGTCAAAGCGAATATTCAAAAGATAATAGTATTTATTTAGGTATAGACTTAGCAAATACGCTAAAAAAAGACATAAATCAAAAACTACCTTTAACAATAGTAAAAAATGGTATTCCTTATGAGAAAACTTATATTATAAAAGGGATTTTTTCTACTGGAGATGAGATTGATGCTATGGCTTTTATCAATTTAAATTCCGCTAAAGATTTATCAGGTATTAATGATAAATATTCTTATGTATCTTTAATAGTTGATGATGATTTTGAAAACCTATCAGAGCTTAGCAAAATAGCAGTAAGCAATAATGCAGAATTAAAACCAATTTTAAGTGTTAGTTTAAAAGAAGGAGCAATTTTAGAAAAAATAAAAGGTCTTATGTTTTTGATTTCTATTGTTATTTTAATAATTAGCTCAACAAGTGTTAATACAACTCTTAGTTCAATTATTTTTTCAAGAAAAAAAGAAATAGCATTGCATTTAGCTCTTGGGGCTAGTTTTAAAGATATAGCAAAATTATTTGCTTATGAAGTATTTATTTTAGCTGTTGTTTCATCTTTATTAGGCACTATTGGTGGGTATTTTTTAGCACAGATTTTAGGCAATATTATTTTTAATGCTAGTATAGATTTTAGATTAAGTGCTTTTGTGCTTTCAATTTTTATATCATTATTTTTTGCATCATTTGCTGCGTATTTTCCGATAAAAAAAGCATTGCAAATAGATATAGTAGGTAATTTAAGAGGAGAATAAATGAGTATTATTAAGGTTAGTAATTTACATAAAAGATTTGATAAAGCCCATGTTTTAAAAGGTCTTAATTTTGAATTAAATCAAGGTCGTTGGCTTAGTATTGTAGGTAAGAGTGGTAGTGGAAAAACTACGCTTTTAAATATTTTATCATTGCTTGATAATGCAAGTGAAGGCGAATACTTTTTAGATGGTATTAATGTAACTCATTTAAGTGAAGCTGATAAACAAAGAATAAGAAGAGAAAAAATAGGGCTTATTTTTCAACAATTTCATTTAATACCTTATTTAAGCGTATTAGAAAATGTTATGTTAGCTCAATATTATCATTCAAGTATTGAAGAAAATGATGCTAAGAAAATCTTAGATAAAGTAGGATTGTTAGATAGATTAGAGCATTTACCTAGCGAATTAAGTGGTGGTCAGCAACAACGCCTTTGCATAGCTAGAAGTCTTATTAATAATCCAAATATTTTATTAGCTGATGAGCCTACTGGCAATCTTGATGAAGAAAATGGAGAAATAGTTTTAGATATATTCAAAAAATTAAGAAGCGAAGGCAAGACAATTATATTAATTACTCACAATCCTGACTTGGCTAAAAATGGAGATGAGATAATTACTATTAAAGATGGACTTATAGTGAATGAATAAAATTCTAATAGTTTTAATACTTTTGTTTTTTGTATCTTGTGAAGATAATAAGTTAGTATTAAATAAACAAGCTCCTAATATTCTTGCAAAAACTACAGCTTTAAATAAAATAGAGTTAAAAAGACAAGGTATAGAATTGATAGAATTTTGGCAAAATGGTTGTGCTGCTTGCCTTAAAGTAATGGCTGGATTAAATGAATTTGCGAATGAAAATAATATTAGTATCTATGCAATTAATTCTATTGATGATTTAAATACTATTAAAAAACACGAATTAGAACACCAATATTCAAATATGATTTTTTTAAAAGATGAAGAAGACATTAGCTGGAGTAGGTATGATATTTTTGCTGTTCCGACTTTATTTATTTTAAAAGATGGAGTTTATGTGGATAAAGTATTAGGTGATAGAAGTTTGGAATTTTTAACTAATAAGATTAAGGAATATTTATGAGATTTTTTCTAGCAATTTTCATATTTTTACTTTGTGCTTGTAAAGATGAAGCAATGTTAGCTTTAAATTCAAAAGAGCCAATACATTTAAGTTATAGTGCGAAAGAACAAGCGTTAAAGGGATTAAATGAGCCTTTTATGTTGTTTTTTTACACAAAGGATTGCGGTGTATGTGCTAAACAAATTCCTATCTTAAATGAGCTTAGTAAGGATTATAAAATTATTGCTGTATTAGGTGGTATGAGAGATTATGATATGGCAAAAGAAAGCTTAAAAGGTGTTACATTTGCTACTATTTATGAGAGTTTAGATGTTGAGTATTTAAGCAATGTAGTAGGTGGTGTTTGGGGTGTGCCTGCTATGTTTATTTACGATAAAGATGGAAAAATGGTTAAAAAATTTATATCGCTTACTCCAAAATCTGTCTTAGAAAATGAATTAAATATGTTGATTTAATATTAAAAACGCATAAATAAAACTTAAAATATTTTGCATTTAAAATAATTAAGAATTTCATTTGATACTTTAATATTCAAAAATTAGCAAAACTTTAATTAGTATTACAAAACTAAAAGGTTTAGAGTTTAAGTTACTCTTCCTTTTAGTATAAATTTTATTAATTGTTTTCTAAAATACTTTTAGCTAGGGCTTTTGCTTCTTTATAATCTACCTTTCCACTGCCTAATAATGGAATTTCTTTTATCAAAATATATTTACTAGGTTTATAAATTGCTAGTATTTCGCTTTGTTTTATTAAATCTACAAAATAATCAAATTTTTCTTCACTACATTCAATTAATAAAACTACCATCTCGCCTTTTTTATCATCTTCTAAAGAAGTAGAGCAGAGTTTTACTTCATCATTATTAATCACTTTAGCAACTTCGCTTTCAACAAGTCCTAAAGAAATCATCTCTCCACCAATTTTTGCAAACCTTGAATATCTATCTACAATGTATAAAAATCCATCTTCATCTAAATGTCCCTTGTCCCCTGTGTTATACCATCTAATGCCATCTATTTCTTTTATAACTTCGGCAGTTTTTTCAGGATTATTTAAATATCCTTGCATTACTTGGTGTCCGCCTATTAAAATAAGTCCATCTTCGTTTGCTTTTAATTCTTCATAGCTTAGTGGATCAACTATTCTAATAGCAGTGCCAGGTAACGGCATACCTACGCTTTTATCTTTATTTGCTCTATGTAGTTGCCAATATGTGCTATCAAATTTATTAGGTAAATTCACACTTGCAACAGGCGTTGTCTCGGTAGCTCCGTAACCTTCGTAAATATTTTTTTTGAACTTTAGTTCAAAAGCTGATTTAATCTCGGGTTTTAATTTTTCAGCACCTGCAACTACAATTCTAAGGCTATCAAACATAATTTCATCTATTTTTTTATTTCTTGCATAAATTCCTAAAAATGTAGAAGTTGCACACATAATGCTAACATTATTTTTTACTATAGTTTTTGCAACGCCTAAAGCATCGGTAGGGTCAGCACAAGTTGCACTTTTTATCCCTTCTATTAAAGGCATAAAGGTAGTAACGGTTAGTCCAAATGCGTGAAATGGCGGTAAAGATGAGAGTATTACATCATCATCTTTTGCACAAATTATGCTAGAAATTGAAGCAATATTGCTTAAAATATTTTTATGGCTTAGCATAACTCCTTTAGGCATTCCTTCGCTACCACTACTAAATAAAATCGCAGCTGTTTTTTCATTGCTTAAATTCTTAGTAAATAAGGCTTGTAATATAAAGCTAGGTAAGATACTTATTAAAAAGAGTTTAAAGATAATATCTAGCTTTTCTTTTTTTATTGCTTTTATTAAATCTTCTAAATAAATGATATTTACATTTTCTAATTCTAATTTAAAGCCTTTATTTTCTAGCTTTTCTAAGAATTTAGATGATGTATAAATATGCTTTATATTTGCACTTTCTTTTGCTTGATTGATTGCTTTTATTCCTGCGGTGTAGTTTAGATTTACTATGGTTTTTCCAGCAAATAAACTAGCTAGATTTACAAGCGTTGAAGCAAATGAAGCAGGTAATAATATGCCTATATTTTCATCATTAGGGATTTTTTTACTAAGCACTAGGCTTAATGCTAGGAGTTTTTTGTAGCTTATATCTCCTGCTAAAGGGTCGTTTATCGCTATATTTTGTGAGTATTTTTTAGCACTTATGATAAAGGCTTTTTCTATTGTTTTTAGATTATCGCTTTGAGTTTTTGTAGCTAAGAATGATAGTTCAAACACTTTAGCTTTTACTAATTCTTTACTTGAATGTATGCTAAGGGCTGTTCCGAATGCTATTGCTATTTCTCTTTTACCGATTTTTTTATTTCTTAGATTGTATTCTTCATCACTTCTTGAAAACGAACTACCCCAAAGCCCGTGGATATAAAAAGGAATTATAATCCCATCATCTTCGCTTAAATCCTTGCACGCTAATTCAAAACCACTTTTAAATTCATTTAAATGTCCGTGTCTTGATAGAGTTCCTTCAGGGAAAATACAAACAATTTCGCCTTTTTTGATATAAGTTGCAATTAATTCTAAGGCTTCTTTACTTGCAGCAGAGCTTACAGGGATTACTCCAAAATGCTTTATAAACATTCTAATATACCATTTTTGATAGTATTTTCTCTCCATTACAAAATGCACTTTTTTAGGGATTGCCATTTGTATGATAGCCCAGTCAATAAAGGAAATATGATTGCCTAATAATAGTACTCCTTTATTTTGTGGGATATTTTCAAACCCTGCTACTAATAATCTATATTTTTGATAAAAAGCAAGGCTTACTATTATTCTTACTAAAGAAAAAGGCAGTTTTATTAATACATAAAAAGAGCCTAAAAAGCTCACAACTACAATGAAATAAAACAAATATAAAACATCAATTTCTAAATAAGCAAAAAAAGTAGCAAGTATTACAAAACTTAGCATAAAAATATTTTGAATAAAATTATTTCCTGCTAAGACTATACCTAATTCATTTTCTTTAGCATTAAATTGTATTAAAGAATTAAGAGCGATTGTGAATATTGCCCCAGATATGCCAAATATAAAAAATACAAGTGCAAAGGCAAATAAATTATTAAGAAAGCTTATTAATAATGAGCTTAAAAATAATCCTAAAGCACCAAGCGGGATAAGCCCTAATTCAATGTAGTTTTTAGAAAATCTACCTGCAATTATTGAGCCTATAATAACGCCTATTGCACTAGCTGCCATTACGCCTTGCACATAAAAGGTGTTTAATTCATTTAGATGAAACTTAGCAAATACAGGAAAAGATACTAAATATAATTGAGAAATAGCCCAAAAGAAGGCAATTCCTATTATACATAGCCAAATTACTTTATTTTGAAATATTAAGCTAAGGTTGTTTTTAAGCAAAACTCCTTTTAAATAATCGTTTTTATTGAATGCTAAATTAGAATTTTCGCTTTTAACCTGCGGTAATTTAGACGCTAAAATAAATTCTAAAACACTAAAAGCTACTAGTAATAAGCCTAGTGGAGCTACTTGAGTTAATATATCCTTACTCGTGCTAAACTCGTTTAATAATAATTCAAAACCTAAAGAAAATACAAGCATTCCGCACAAAATAGCCACAATACTAACAGCATTTATAGCACCATTTCCCATAGCAAGTTGTTTGATACCAACTAGCTCTTTAATATAACCATATTTAGCAGGAGAATATAAGGCTGATTGAATACCCATAATAAGCGTCATTATAAAGGCTAGATAAAAATAACCATTGTAATAACTAAAACAAATGATTGATACTAAAAATATATTTGCTAAAGCAGTTATTTTCATAACTTTATTTTTAGGATATTTATCAGCTAAAAATCCTGATATTGAAAAGCTAAAAATATAAGGTAATAAAATTAAAGCATTAATAATTGCAGTTAAAAATAATTGCGTGCTGCCATCATAAATCTTATAAACCGTGTTTTGAATAATGATTTTATGTCCTAAATCAACAAAAGCATTCAAAAACCCAACTAATAAAAATGCGATTATTCCATTGATTTTTAAAAAATCGTTTCTCATTTATAACCCCTAAGAAATAATTTATTTAACTATTTTTTTATTTTATTGTAAATTAGTTATAACGCTTTATAAGGTGGTTATAAAGATGGTTGTTTTGATTATTAATTGTTTTGGAATTTGAAAAATAAATGTATTTATGAGTATTTTTAGTTTTATTAAACGCTTAAAATATTTATAGGTAATAAAAGCTTATAATGCTAAAAGTAATTTAGCTAGAATTGTTTAAAAATCTAAAAATAAACAATAATTAGTGATTTTAAAAGTTATTAAATTATTGATTTAGCTAAGGTATTAATTTAAGAATTTTAAATGTATGATTTAATTTCTTATTATTTATATTTTAAGTGATTTTTATACATAGTTAAGATAACTTATTTATTATTTAAAAGGTTGTTTATATCTGATTTTTCAAGTCTATGTAGTAGCCATTCATCTTTTGTGTTAGCTCCTATTTTTTTATAAACTTCAAGACTTGGATAGTTGTCTTTAAGACAAACCCAATCAATTCTTTCATAATCATTTTGATTGGCTATTTTAGCTAGTTCTTTTATAAGTGCTTTTCCTATTCCTTTATTTCTGTATTCAACATCAACGAATAAATCTTCTAAGTAAATTCCACATTTTCCTAAAAATGTAGAGAAATTATTAAAATACAAAGCAAATCCAACAGGCTTTAAATCATAATAAGCTATTAAAACATAAGCTTTTTGTTTTATAAATAAGTTTTCTTTTAAAAGTTCTTTAGTAGCCACAACGCTACTTGATAAGTTTTCATAATCAGCTAATTTTTTAATAAATTCTAAGATTAAATCTAAATCTTTTTCTGAAGCTTTTTGTATTGTAATCATTCTATAAACGAAATTCTATAAACGGAGAAAAATCTCCGTAATATTAGCGTTTAAGTTCTTTAATTCTTGCAGCTTTACCGCGTAATCTGCGTAGATAGAATAGTCTTGAGCGTCTTACTTTACCATGGCGAACTACCGTAATACTTTCTAGACTATCAGAATAAATTGGGAATATTCTTTCTACTCCAACACCATTTGCACCAATTTTGCGAACCATAAAAGTTTCACCTGTGCCTTGACCACGACGAGCTATACAAATACCTTCAAAATTTTGAACCCTTGACTTATCACCTTCTTTAATATGAATAGCAAGTTTTAATGTATCGCCAGCTCTAAAATCAGGAATATTTTTTCCTTCAATTTGTTTAGCTTCAAACTGCTCAATATATTTATTTCTCATAGTTTTTCCTTAAATTATTGTGCTTAGCAAGTAAATCCGGGCGGTGGAATTTGGTCTTGCAAAACGATAGATGATTTTTTAAAAGGCTAATATTAGCGTGATTACCCTTAACAAAACTTGAAATTGAATAAAATTTCTTAAAAATATTATTTTTTTTATATTCAAATATAAAAGGTTTAGTAAAAGATGGAGCTTCTAATAAATAATTTTCAAAACTTTCTTCTACTAAGCTTTCTTGTTTTATTACTCCATTTATATTTCTAGCAATTGCATCGCACATACAAAGAGCTCCTAATTCTCCGCCCGTTAGGACAAAATCACCTATGCTAAAAACTTCATTAGCATAATTTTCATACACTCTTTCATCAATACCTTCATATCTTCCACATACAAAAGTAATTTCATTTTTTAAGGCAAGTCTTTTAGCATCAATTTGTTTAAAAGGTTTTCCTGTAGGGCTTAAAAATATAATATGAGAATTTTTATAATTTTCTAAACAATCAAATAAAGGCTGGCAAGCCATAAGCATACCTGCTCCGCCGCTGATTTTCGTATCATCTACTTTATTATGTTTGTTTGTAGAATAATTTCTAGGATTGTCAAAATGTAGTTTTATAAGCTCTTTTTCTCTTGCAATTTTTAAAATGCTTTCATTAAAATAGTTTTCAATTAGATTTGGAAATAAACTTATAAAATTAAATTTCATTACGAATTTTCTAAAATACTTTTAGAATTATTTACCTTGATAATATCACTTACTGAAATTATAAAATTATTGTGAAAAGGTATATAAAAACTCTTAGATAAGCCTAAATTTACTAATTCATCGCTAGTTTTTATCTCTAATAAATCATTAGCTCCTGTTTCTAAAATATCAACAACGCTACCTAAAAACTCATCATCTTGATATACTTTTAACCCAATAATATCAAAATAAAAATATTCATCTTTTTTAAGCTTAATATTTTTTCTAGTATTTTCAATATTAGAGTAAAGCTCCATATTTACAAGTTCTTTAGCCTTATTTACATCTTCATATCCTACAAATTGCACTAAAGAATTTGAAAAATCAAAAGATTTAATTATGAATTTTTTACCATTTTTATCAAAAAATTCAGCTTTAGGTTTAAATTGTTCGTAAAAATCACTTTTATTATGAAATTTTAAAAAACCAAGTAATCCGTGAGTTTTACCAATTTTAGCAACATAAACTAGATTATTCATCAAAAGTTTTTACCGTGATTTTATAATTTAATTTTTGAGTATTTTTGTGATTAACTGCTATTGTTTTAATTGCGGTTATGATTTTTCCTGATTTTCCAATAAGTCTTCCGGCATCTATTTTAGTAGCCATAATAACAATATCTATTAGGTTATTTTCTTTTTCTTCTACAAAAATTTCTAGCCGCTCAGGATTTGCGGCTATTGTTTTTGCATATGTAAAAATAAATTCTTTTACCATTATTTTGTAATTCTTGCTACACGATCGCTTAATTTAGCGCCTACGCTTTTCCAGTAAGCTAGTCTTTCAGCATCAAATTTGATTGTTTCAGGCTCGCTCATAGGATTGTAATATCCTATACTCTCAATCCAACCGCCATCTCTTCTTTTTCTGCTATCTGTTACTACGATACGATAAAAAGGACGCTTTTTTCTACCCATTCTTGTTAGTCTTACAACTGTCATTATTTTCTCCTTGATTGATTTAAAGATTTTTTATAAACAAAAATTGTCTATAAAAAAGCTTTAAATAAGTTTAAAGCTTTAAAAATTTTTAATTATTTTGGAAAATTTCCTTGATTTAGCATAGAACCTAACCCTTTCATACCACCTTTTGAAAGTTTTTTAGCGATTTTTGACGCATTTTCAAATTGTTTTAAAAATCTATTAACTTCCATTTGAGATAGACCTGCACCTTTTGCAATTCTTGCTTTTCTAGCATTGTTTAATAGGCTTGGAGTTTCTCTTTCTTTTGGTGTCATTGAGCTAATCATTGCCTTTATATGTATCATTTCTTTAGAACTTTCTAAATCTATATCTTTTACTTTATTAGCAATGCCACCAAGACCTGGTATCATTCCAACTAATGAACCTAAATTCCCTAATTTTTTTACACTTTCAAGTTGGTTTATAAAATCATTGAAATTAAATTCACCTTTTTTGATTTTTTTGCTTAAGATTTTTGCTTCTTTTTCATCAAAAACTGCTGAAGTTTTTTCCATTAAAGTTGCTAAATCGCCTTCTCCCATAATACGACCAACAATTCTTTCTGGAACAAAACTCTCAAAATCTCCTACCTTCTCGCCAATACCTACGAATTTTAAAGGTAGATTTAATAATTTTGCTATACCTAAAGCAACCCCGCCTTTAGTATCTGCATCAAATTTACTTAAAATAACACCACTAATGCCTATTTTTTCATTAAATGTTTCTGCAGTTTTTACACCTTCTTGACCACTCATAGCATCAGCTACATAAAAACTCTCATAAGGATTTATTATATCTTTTACACGAGCTAATTCATTCATTAAAGGCTCATCAATCGCTAAACGACCTGCAGTATCCACTAATAATACATCATATAAGCCATCTTTAGCTTTGTTAAGAGCATTTTTTGCTACTTCGCAAGGGTCTTTGCTATCCATTGAAAATAAATCAATTTCATTAGCTTCACATAATTGTCTTAATTGCTCTACCGCAGCAAGTCTTTGTAAATCACACGCTGCTACTAGAACTTTTTTCTTTCTAAGTTTTAAATAATTTGCTAATTTTATCGTGCTAGTTGTCTTTCCACCACCTTGTAAGCCTATCATCATTACAGATGTTAAACCACTTGGAGAAAATCTAAATTCGCTTATTTTATTTTCTGGCGTTAGTATGTTTGTAAGGTTATTTTTAATTGCATCTAAAAAATGCTTTTGACCGATTCCTTTTGCTTTTACTTCATTTTCTACATTAACTAATAATTCTTTCGTTACCTTAAAATGAACATCAGCCTTTAATAAAGACTTTTTAAGAGTTTCCATAGCGTTTTTTAACGCTTTTTCATCATCTATTGTTTTTAATTTATTTACCGCTTGCTTAAAAGAATCACTAATCAACTCAAACATTAAAAATATCCTTTAATTTAAATTTTAAAAAAGGGGTAATTATAACCTCAAATGCTTTATATTTGTTTAATAAATTATATATCTATATCACAAATAGTAGCAATCATAACAGCTTTTATAGTGTGCATTCTATTTTCTGCTTGATTAAAAATTATATCAGCATTATTTTCAAATACATTTTCTGTAATTTCATTACCTTTTACTGCAGGTAAGCAGTGCATTATTATTGTATTTTTTCCAGTTTTTAAAAGCAATTCATCATTTACTTGATAAGGTTTTAAAATATTTATTCTATCTTTTGCTTTTTCTTCTTCTCCCATAGAGCACCAAACATCAGTATATATAATATCAGCACCCTTAATATCTTCAATATTATCGCTGATTTTTATACTTGAGTTATTCGCAAAACTTTTGCAAAGATTTATTAATTCATTATCAGGATGAAGTTCTTTAGGGCTAATATTTATATAATTTAATCCTAATTTAGCACAGCCTATCATAAGAGAATTTGCCATATTGTTTCTACCATCTCCAATATATGCAAAATTAAGCCCTTCTAGTTTGTTAAAATGCTCGTAAATAGTTAGCATATCGGCTAGAATTTGAGTTGGATGAAATTCGTTTGTCAAACCATTCCAAACAGGAACATCACTATATTTTGCTAAGGTTTCTAAATCACTTTGATTAAAGCCGCGAAACTCAATTCCATCAAACATTCTGCTTAATACCCTAGCGGTATCTTGTATGCTTTCTTTTTTGCCTAATTGTATATCGTTAGCACCTAAATATTCAGGATAAGCTTTTTCATCGTTACAAGCTACTACAAATGCACATCTTGTTCTAGTTGATGGTTTTTCAAATATTAAAGCTATGTTTTTTCCTTGCAAATGATTGCCTGTTATACCTTGCTTTTTCTTTTCTTTTAGCTCTTTTGCAAATTTAATAAGTGCTAGGATTTCATCTTTACTAAAATCTTTTAAAGTTAGAAAATCTCTGTTTGTTAGTTTCATTTTTTCTCCTTTTGTTACTAATTTATACAATTTTAAAATATTTTTGAAGAATTTATTTTAATTTATTGCAAAAAAAGTTATTATAAAGCAATTTTTTTAAGGAGGACAAATGGAAAAATTACAAATAAATAAATCAAATCTGCGTTAAAACTTATCACTTCTTTTATTCTATTTTTTTATTTTTTACATTTTTTATTTTTATTAATTTTTTAGGAGATTATTATGAAACAAATTTTTATAGCTACATTGCTAGCTTTAGGGCTTTTTGCACAAGAGATTTATAAGGTTGGCACAGGATATGATTATCCACCATTTGATTATATAGAAAATGGTGAAATTGTAGGATTTGAGATTGATTTAGTAAGAGCAGTAGCAAAAGAGTTGGGTATTCAGGTTGAGCCTGTTACAATGCCATTTGATGGGCTTATTGCGGCTTTAAAAGTGGGTAAAATTGATATTATTTCAGCAGGTATGAGTTATACTTCACAAAGAGCTAAAAATGCTGAATTTACAAAAAGCATATTTGATAGCAAAAATTATTATTTGAAGTTAAAAGGAAATGATAAAATAAATTCTTTAGATGATTTATCAAATGGTGCAATAATTGGGGCAAAAATAGGCACTCTTCAAGCTGACGAAATAACTAATTTAAAAGGTGTTAAGCCGTATTTAAACGAAGAATATATAGTGCTTATTAATTCTACTTTAAATGGTAAAATTGATGGTTTTGTAATGGAAGAGCCAGTCGCTAAAAGTTATATGAAAAAGTATCCAAATTTAGAAGTTTTTGCTACTTCTAGTATTGAAGGAATGAGCCTAGCTTTTAAAAAGGGTAATACAAAATTAAGAGATGATTTTGATAAAACTATTGAGAAATTTAAGCAAGATGGAACTTATTTAAAATTATTAGAAAAATATAATTTAAACTAATCCTTGAAAAAGGATTAGTAAATTCTTTCGCCTTTTAGCCAAGTTTGATGAACTTTTATATCTTTTATTTTTGTTTTATCAATACTAAAAATATCATTATCTAAGACAATAAAATCAGCGCTTTTACCATCTTCAATAGTTGTGCAATTTTTTAGCATTAGGATATTTTGTGAGTTTTTAGTTAGCATTAAAATCGCATCTTCAACTGATATTTCTTCATTTTTATTATAGTTTTTGCCGTTAGGATTAGTTCTTACAACAGCTGCATTAATACTTACAAATAAATTAAAAGGCTCGTGATGAATTGTAGCTGGTGCATCACTTGAAATGCTTAAATCTAAAAATTCTTTTAATGTGTTTAAAGCACAAATTGAATTAAATCTATCATCTTCTAAAGCATCTTCATAGCTTGTATATTCAGCGTATTGAAATATTGGTTGTGTGCTTATAGCAATTTTTACTTTTAACTTTTTTATTTTTTCAATATGTTTTAAATTTAGCATAGAAGCATGCTCAAATCTAATGCTAGGATAATCTTTTAACCAATTTTCATAGCTTGTAAGATTATCAATTACTATATCTATAGCTTTATCTCCCATTAGATGAAAACTTATTTGGCAATTATTATTTTTGGCAAAATCAATGGCTTCTTTAATTTCATTAATATTACATACTAAATCCCCATAATTGTCGCTATTTTTATAAGGTTTATGAGTAAATGCAGTTTGTGATGAAATAGTGCCATCTACAAAGAATTTAATTCCATTAGTTTTAATATCTTCTAGGCTTTTAAATAAGCCAAATTCTTTAGCGTCTTTATAAACTTGATATAAACTAACTCTTTGTTTTAAACCCATATTTTTTGCTAATTTATATAATTCATAAGCTTTTAAAGGTTTAGAATAACACATCATATCACTAATATTTACTATTCCTAAACTTGCATAAATTTCGCCTAATTTTACTAATTTTTTTGCTTCATCTTCTAAGCTTTCTTTTTCCATTGCATTGCGAATTAACATAGATGCACCTAAATCATACATAATACCATTAGGAGTGCCATCTTCAAATCTGCCTATTTTTCCACCTTTAGGCTCTTTTGTGTCTTTTGTAATATTTGCTAGCTCTAGTGCTTTAGAATTGCAAACGCAAGAATGACAGCAACTTCTTAATATAAAAACTGGTTGTGTTGAGCTTATCAAATCTAAATCTTTTATAGTAGGAGCTCTTTTTTCATCTAGTTTTGATTCATCATAACACCAACCTTTAATCCATTTATTTTCCTTACCATAATTTGGTGAAGTTTTTAAAAATTCTATTAATTGTGGAATATTTATCACATAAGGTTTAGTGCAAGCTAGACTATCTATTATTTGTGATACATATGTTGGATGCGTGTGAGTATCGCTTAATGCAGGAATAACGCAGGCATTTTTTAAATCTATGATTTTATTGCAATCATTTCTATTTACATTATTGATTTCACAAAATTTAGAGTTTTTTATACTAAATTCACTTATAAAATCATTTTCGTTTTTACCTGTAAAAACTTTAGCATTAACAAAACCTATTTTCATAATCTATTCCTTTATGTTACATAATGTTACATTTTTTATATTTAATTTAAAATTACACATATTATAATTAACATATTTTACTTTTTTGATTATTATAAGTCATATTTTTAAGGAGGACAAATGGAAAAATTACAAATAAATAAATTAAATCTGCGTTAAAACTTATCACTTCTTTTATTCTATTTTTTATTTTTTACATTTTTTATTTTTATTAATTTTTAGGAGATTATTATGAAACAAATTTTTATAGCTACATTGCTAGCTTTAGGGCTTTTTGCACAAGAGATTTATAAGGTCGGTTTATCGCCTGATTTCCCACCATTTGAGTATATGGAAAATGATGAAATTGTGGGGTTTGAGATTGATTTAGTAAGAGAAATTGCTAAGGAGTTAAATATAAAAATTGAGATTATTCCAATGTCTTTTGATGGTTTAATTCTAGCGTTAAAATCAAAAAAGATTGATATTATTGCATCAGGTATGAGTTATACACCTAAAAGAGCTAAAAATGTTGAGTTTTCAAATCCAATAATAGAAAGTGAAAACCACTATATCAAATTAAAAAGTAATAAAAAGCTAAATTCTTTAAAAGACCTTGAAAAAGGAGCTATTTTAGGCGCACAAATAGGCACTTTACAAGCTGATGAAATATCTAATATTAAAGGCGTAGTTCCGTTTTTAAATTCTGAATACATTCCACTTGTATTATCTACTTTAAATGGCAAAATTGATGGTTTTGTATTAGAAGCTGCTGTTGCTAAGAGTTATACTAAAAATTATGATGATTTTGAAGTATTCGCAAAAACTCCAATAGCTGGAACTTGCATAGCTTTTCAAAAAGGCAATACTAAATTAAGAGATGATTTTAATAATGTAATTAACAAATTTAAAAACGATGGAACTTATTTAAAATTGTTACAAAAATATAATTTAGACTAAATATTTATGCCTAATATTTAGGCATAAATTGAATTTTTTAGATATATTAAAGTCTTAATAAAGGAAAAATATGAAAAAAAGTTATTTTTTAATAAGTATTTTATGTGTAATTTTTATATCTTTAAATCTTAGAGCACCAATTACTGCAATAGGTCCTATAGTTGATAATATTATGAGTTATTATGATTTAAATTCTACGCAAATTGGGATTTTAAGTGCTTTGCCACTTTTTTGTTTTTTTATTTTTTCTTTAATCGCTCCGATTTTACCAAATACAAAAGCTATGCTTTATGCGATTATTTTAATAATGTTTGGACTATTTGCTAGGGCGTTTTTTAATACTTTTTTCTTATTTTTTGGGACGATTTTAATAGGTTTAGGTATTGCGATTTTGAATGTTTTAATGCCTAGTTTTGTTAAAAATCACTTTAAAAATATTGGAAAAATTATGGCACTTTATGGAATGTTTTTAAGTATTTCTAGCTTAATAGGAGTTTTTGGGCATTATTTGATTGATTATATTGGACTTAGTGGAGCTTTATTTTGTTGGATTATATTTGCTATTATTGCGTTTTTTTGCTATCTGCCATTTATTAAAAATCATAGGCTTAATAGATATTCTAAAACTCAAAATTTCAGTGATTTTTTAAGTATTTTTAAAAACAAAAACGCTTGGATAATCACTGCTTTTATGGGGCTTCAAAGTTGTGTTTTTTATACGATAATTACTTGGTATCCTAGTATATTAGCTATTAGTATGAATAAAGATTATGCGACTAATATTGTTATATTATTTCAATTTTGTTCTATGTTTTCAGCTTATTTTATACCTAATAAAATGGCTCAGATTGAAAATAAAGCAATGCTTTTAACTTTAGTTTGTATTAGCAATATTCTTGCTTTTTTTATATGTTTATTAAGTTCAAATATTTATATTTTAATAATTTCAGCTTTATTATTTTCTATTCCTGTTGGTGGAATTTTTGGCGTTGCATTGATAATGATTGCTATTAAATCAAAAGATACAAAAACTACAATATACTTAAGTTCAATGTCTCAAAGTGTAGGGTATTTAATAGCTACTATTGGGCCAATAATTTTTGGATATTTTAAAGATATTACAAATAGTTTTAATACTTCAATTATTTTTATGATAATTATTAGTTTTTTGTTGCTAATTTTTTCTTTACTTTCAAATAAAATAAGCTATATATAAACTTTATTGTGATAAAATTGGCTCTTCTTTTTTAGAAAATTCAACAAAAAGGAAAGCTTATGCCAAAAATGAAGAGCGTAAAAAGTGCTTCTAAGCGCTTTAGAGTAGGCAAAAATAAAATTAAGCGTGGTTCAGCTTATAGAAGCCACATTTTAACTAAAAAGCCTGCAAAAAGAATGCGTGATTTAAGAACAGCAAAATTTGTTCATGCTACAAATGAAAGCCGTGTTCTTAAAATGCTTTGTATGAAATAAGAGTTTTTGATTTTTAATCATTCGTTACCCCCGTTTAGGGAAAGATTTGCTTTAAGCAAACGCCATTAAAAGGAGAAATTATGGCAAGAGTAAAAACAGGCGTAGTAAGACGCAGAAGACATAAAAGATTATTAAAGTTAGCTAAAGGTTTTTATAGCGGTCGTAGAAAACACTTTAGAAAAGCTAAAGAACAATTAGAAAGAAGCTTGGTATATGCTTACCGCGATAGACGCCGCAAAAAAAGAGATTTCCGTCGTTTATGGATTATTAGAATTAATGCAGCTTGCCGCTTAAATGATTTAAGCTATTCAAGATTTATGAATGGTCTTAAAAAAGCTGGTATTGAACTAGATAGAAAAGTTCTAGCTGATATGGCTATGAATGACGCAGCAGCTTTTGCTAAAGTTGCAGCAGCAGCTAAAAAAGCATTATAATTTATTTCCTAGCTAAGATTAGCTAGGAATTTCTTTCTTTAACATTTAAATATTTTCCCTAGTAATTTTTATTTTTTTTAATATTATTTTAAGAATGGGGGGGGGGTATAATCTTTTTTCTTAATTTTACTTTAAAGGATTTTTATGAAATTTGAGAAAAAAGTTATTATCGGCTCTTTAGGTGGATTTTTAACTACTATCATTGGAATTATTGCGGTGTTTTTTCCTAGTTTGCTTAATTTTGAAAAGAAAAATATGGAAGAAATAAAGATATTTATTAAAAGTGAAGCTGATATTCAAAAGTTTAAAAAAGTAATATTGGATAATCAAGGAAAACTTATTAATCTTGATTTAGAGTATTGTTATTACCCTACAATTTTTTATCAAAATGATATTTCAAATTCTAAGGATTATTTTTTAACAGCTGAATATGAAAAGGCAAAAGTTAATAATGATGATTATGTAGATAAAGATGAATATGACATAACAAGAATTTTTTATGGAACTATTCAAACTAAAGAAGGTTTGCAGCTTGATGAAGAAGAAAACATAGCTCAAGGTATGGTAGTTAGTGGTATGGCTACTTTAGAAGCAGAAGGGACAATTCCTGTTAGAACACACGGGGGAACATTGATTTTACAAGGTTTAAATGGTGCTAATTTAGCAGTAAATATCCCATTTAAAAGTGATAAAAAATATAGTTGGGATAATTTAGGAGCTTATTTTAAAGATAGTGAAGTGGAGCAAAAATGTATTCCTAGTGGTATTAAAGGGTATAAAAATGAGTATGAAATTCCAGAATTATTTCACGAAAAACTACAAGGAATATTTTATGTATCAGATTATGTTTCTTTAGGTAGGCAAAGTGAAATGCAATTTGACAATGTTGTGAATTTAGAACCATTTAATAAAAAAGATTTAGCTATTAGAGATTATTAAGGAGAAGAAATGTTTAAGAAAATTTTAAAAGGTGTGTTGATAGTATTTGTTGTATTGTTTGTTATAGGATTATTTATTGATGATCCTATGGAAGTTGAATCGATAACTGATTTTAATTCTCCTGAAGTTAATATTCTAGGAATAGGAGCTTCTAAAAAACTCAAAATCACATCTAAAATAGATGAATTAGAAATATATGAGATTAAACTAAATAAAGGAAATTGCAAACTTCATTATGTTTTATCAAAATCAAATCCTAAAAAATTAAAATACGGACAATCATTTTCACCTATACATTTTTGCGAGAATTTAAAACAAGCAGAAATTAAAACCAATGAAGGTGATTTTACTTATTCTTTTTAAGCTATAGATTTCCTATAGCTTAAAAATAAATATTACTATTTAAAAATATTTCGCTAAAATTACTACCTTAAAAAGGAGTTAGTATGAAAAAATTATTAATTTTATTATTTAGTGTTTGTATTTATGCCGTTGAGTGTGTGAGTTTAGAAGAATGTTTAAAAAATGCTAATTATTATCAGTTTGATAAAAATGATGAAGCAAACGCAGCTTTATATTATAAAGTTTCTTGCGAAGAATATGAAGATTATTTATCTTGCAAGGCTTTAAGTGATATTTATAAATATTCTGATAAATTGGAAAATAAAAAATTAAATAAAAAATACAAAAATTTAGCAATAAAATTGGTTAAACAATCTTGCAAAGATGATGATAATGCAAACGCTTGCTATGATTTTGCAAATTTTTGTGAAGTAAAATATACTCAATGTGATGATTTTGAAAAATTATATGAAAGAGCATTTAATTTATACGAAAAACAATGCAATAATAATGATTATTCATCTTGCTATTTTTTAGCAAATATGTATTTAAATGGAGTTAGCACTGATATTGATGAAGAAAAAGCTTTAGAATTATACAAATACGCTTGCAATAATAATGATAACAAAAGCTGCTATGAAGTATCTCAACTTTATGAAAATAAATCTCTTGAGTATTTAAGAAAATCTTGCGAATTAGAATTTAAATACGCTTGTGAAAAGTTAGATAATATAAAATAATTTTAAAAAGTTCTTATTTTTAAGAACTTTTTATTATTTGATATATTTTTAAAAACGAGTAGTTATAAAAGCATATAAATTACAACTATTTAAAATAATTTAATATTTTTATTATTGTTTTGTCATAATAATCACATTTACTTCAAAGGAATTTTATGAATATAGAAAAACACCAAAATATGATTAATTTTATTTGGAATATCGCAGATTGTCTAAGATATTTTAAATTAAAATTAGTTTTGTTTTTAATGTGAGAAAGTTTATGGAAATAAAAATCACTAAAAAGCGGGTGAAAAATATTATTATAAAAGTTCGTGAGATTGGGCTTGTTGAAGTAGTATCGCCTTATTTTATAAGTAGAGCAAAAATTGATGAGATTTTAAGACTTAAAAAAGATTGGATAGAACAAAGATTAAACGAGCTTAAAACTACTAAAAAAGCAGAGCTTTTGAGTGGTAATTTTGTATTGTTTTTAGGACGAAAATATATTTTAGAATTTGATTTAAGAATTTCAAAAAATGTAGAAATTCACAATGATAAAATCATTTTAAAATGTCTTGAAAATGATGAAAATAAAGAAAAATTACTTAATGATTTTTATAAAATTCAATCAAAAGAAATCTTTAGCGAAATTTTAAAAAGATTTTGTGTGATTGTTGGTAAAGATATAAAAGCTTTAAAAGTACGAAAAATGAAAACTCGTTGGGGTTCTTGCAATACGAAAAAATCTTATATAAATCTAAATACCGAATTAATTAAAAAAGATATATTAGCAATAGAAGCAGTGATTATGCACGAATTAACACACCTTTATCACGCTAATCATTCAAAGGCTTTTTATGCCACGCTTTTAGGATTTATGCCTGATTATAAAGAAAGAATTAATTTATTAAAAGATAAATAATTTATATTTATCCCCCATATTTTATACAGCTAATGCCAAATTTATCTCTTATAGCACTTAGGGTTTCATTTAATTTTTGATTTTTTGTGGTGTTTTGAAAAATATTTTCGCAATATGTTTTATCAAGATTATTAGCAGCAATTCCTATGTAATAAACACTTACATTTTTCGTATTTTTCATAAGAATTTCAAATCCTTTTACGGCATTATCAATTAGATTTTTTTCATCAAATGGTTGCATAATTTCAATTCCAATATGCTCTAATTTATTGCCGTATTTAATACTTATTTCTATTTTTTTAGGATGATATTTGTGCTTTGAAATCCAAACACATAAATATCTAGCAAGTATTTTAACCCTTCGCCTTAACTCATCATAATCATTAATTGGCTTAAAGCTTTTTGATATTGCGTGGCTTTTAATATCTTTTGTTTCTTCCACTTTTTCATTATCAATGCCTTTAATTCTTGCTATGATTTTTTTGCCATTTTTACCATATTTATCTAGCAAATATTCTTTTTGCAATAATTCATCTAAAGTATTTACCCCATAAGCTCTTAAATATTTTTGTATTTCTCTTCCTATGCCTGCGAAATTTTTTATATCTATTCCTTTAATGGCATTGCTTAAATCATATTCCATTCTAATGCCAAAAGGTTTTGCTAAATCGGTTAAAAATTTAGCTCCCCATTTGCTATTATTAATGCCTATACTAGCTGGTAAGCCAAATTTATCTAATAGTTCTTTTTGAAGATATTTTGCATAATCTAGCACTTCTGCGTCTTTTTTAAACCCTTCTAAATCTCCAAAAAACTCATCAATGCTAAATTGTTCAATTACGGGTATTTTGCTTTCTAAAAATTGCCTTACTTTAAAGCTTAGTTCTTTATAAAATCTAATATTACTTCTAGCTATTTTTAAATTCGGACATTTTTGATAAGCTATATTTAATTTATCTCCTACTTTTACTCCATATTTTTTAGCTTCATAAGATACGGCAATTGCAGTAAAATGCCTATAATCAATTACTTTATTTTCACTTCTTGCAACTTCAATTGAGCTCATAAAGGCGATTTTATTATCTATATATTTTGCATCTTGATTGAAAAAATCTTCATCGCTTCCAGCATAAATCACGCAAGGTGTATTGCAGAGTTCTTTATTTAATAGTCGTTGGGCATTTACAAAATAGCTATCAAAATCTATATGAAGTTTCATTAGAATTTGTTTTTATAAATATTTATAAATTCATTAATCGGTGTAGCACCTTTATGATAATAAAATCCTTGTAATTCATCACAACCTAATTGTTTTAAAATATTTACTTGCTCTAGTGTTTCAACGCCTTCTGCTACTACTCTTTTATTCATAGTTTTTGCTATTTTTATAATACCAATTATAATTGCTTTTGAGTTTTCATTAATTAAATCACAATCTTTACTATTTAATCCATCTATAAAGCTTTTATCAATTTTAATTGTATCAATAGGTAAATGATTTATATAAGAAAGAGAACTATAATCTTTCCCAAAATCATCAATACTTATTAAAAATCCAATAGCTTTTAATTTTTCTAATATAGTCTCACTACTGCTATTAAGTCTATATCTTTCTGTTATTTCTATATCTATTAAACTTGGATTTATATCGTATTTTTTAACATTTGCTAGCAAATAATTTATCATATCTTTATGGTGCAAGTGTTTTGCTGATATATTAATACTTATTGGAATATTTATTCCTTTATTTTTTAAAACTTGTATTTCTTGAAATACTTTTGCAATTACAAATTTTTCAAGTTTTATTATTAAATCAGTTTTTTCTGCAATTCTTATAAATTTTTCTGTATTTTCAAATTTATCATTTCGTTTCCAGCGAATTAATGCTTCTGCGCCTTTTACTAAATTATCATTTGCTCCAATTTTTGCTTGATAATATACATCAAGTTCACCTTTTTCTAAAGCCCTTTTTAAATCATTTTCTAATTTTGCTTCATTATCTATTTGTGTTTTAACTTCATCAGAATAATCGCAATACAATGTATCTTTTTGAACGCTTGAAAGTAAGGCTGCTTTGTAAGTATCGTTTATTATTTGATTGTAATTTTCATTTGTTAATACACTAAAGCCAACCCCTATACTTTGTTCATAAATTCCATCACTTCCAAAATTAATACTTTCACTAAAGCATTCGTGCAACTTAATAGCCATATTATTAAAAGTTGTTTGTATTTCATCAATACAAGGAAATGCTAATAAAAAATCTCCATTGCCACTTATTTTGGCTATTTTAGAATTTAAAATAGTTGTAGAAAAACTTGAAAATCTACTTGCTAATTCTAATATTATTTTATCAGCTAAATCAAAACTTCTACTTTTTAATAGATTTTGATAGTCTTTAAGATATATATAGCTAACTATTATAGGACAATCACTTTTTTCATAGAGTTCTTGTATATCTAATAAGAATTTTTGTTTTTTAGGTAATTTGGTTAAAGAATTATAATTTTCTTGATAGTATATATCATTTAAGACTTCATTTAAAGAATTTGCTATTTTTTGAAATTCGCTGTAATTTAGCGTATCGTTTAGCATTAAAGGCTTATGTTTTTTGACTGAATTTGCGAGAAGTTCTGCAAAATCATTAAAATTTGATTTTACTCTTTTTAATCTTTTTATATAAATTGCATTACTAATAACTGCAGCTACTAATACAGCGAAAGAAAATACTAAAAATTGAAAAATAGTATGGTCTTTATTTTGTTGTAGCCTAATTACTAAGCTATCATTTCCTATATTGTGAATTCTATGATGCTCTTCAATTCTTTTTGCCTCGCTAATATATCTATAAGTTCCAAAAATTCCACCAGCAATTTCAATTAGTAAAAAAGTTGTAATAATAAAATTCTTAAACGAGTTAGATAGAATTGATTTTGTTTTCATAGTACTCACCTAAACATTTTAATTGATGCCTTTGCTTCTTCTTTTTCCATATAATTACGAACTGATTCTTGAGCATTTTTATTCATTAAATAGCTTTTAATTTGTTCTTTTGCTACTTCATAACTTGCCCCATTCATCTTATCTTTATTTAAATTATAAAATCTAATTACTTCATCATCGCTTACATCTTTCATATAATTTTGAGCGATTAAATCAAATAATTTCTTTTTTAGAATTTCATCTTTTATATTTTCTGTTAGCATTTTGATTTTATCTTGGTTATGTTCTATGAAAGTAGATAAGCTAATATTATTAGCAGCAGCTATTTTTGATAATTCTTGATTGATTTCTAGTTCATTTGCAGCTAATTTGAATTTTTTAGCTAAAGATGTGCATATTTTATTTTGAATTAGCAATCTTAATGCGTCGTTTTGGCTTATATTCATATATTGTGAAATTTCTATAATATCAATATTTGTAATAGGCTCGTTATTAACACTAGCTATGATTGAAGTTATAGGACTTGCGTTCATAAATGCACCAAATACAAGTGCAAGCAAAATTTTTCTCATTATTTACCTTTAAGTGATTTTAAATGATTATAACTATAAAAAATTCACAAAAGGCTAATAATAATGATAGTTACAAGATTTGCACCCTCTCCGACAGGGTTTTTACATATTGGTGGATTAAGAACAGCACTTTTTTCTTATCTTTACGCTAAAAGAAATAATGGTAAATTTATTCTTCGTATTGAAGATACAGATATGGCAAGAAATAGCGAAGAAGCAACCAAAGCTATTTTAGAAGCTTTTAAATGGGTTGATTTAGAAGTAGATGGGGAAATTACTTACCAAAGTAAAAGATTAGATATTTATAAAGAATATATTCAAAAATTACTTGATAGTGGCAATGCTTATTATTGTTATATGAGCGAAGATGAGTTAAACTCATTAAGAGCAGAGCAAGAAGCTAGAAAAGAACGCCCTAAATATGATGGAAGATACAGAGATTTTAAAGGCACTCCACCAGAAGGAATTAAGCCTGTTGTAAGGATTAAAGCACCGCTTGATGGAGAAATAATCGTAAATGATGGAGTAAAGGGCGAAATTAGATTTAACGCTGCTGATATTTTAGATGATTTTGTAATAGCTCGTGCTGATGGCACTCCTACTTATAATTTCGTAGTGGTTGTTGATGATGCTTTAATGGGCGTAACTGATGTTGTTCGTGGAGATGACCATCTTTCAAATACTCCAAAACAAATAATAATTTATGAAGCTTTAGGCTTTAAGGTTCCTAATTTTTATCATCTAGCTATGATAAATGGAGAAGATGGCAAAAAACTTAGCAAAAGACACGGAGCAACCGATGTTATGGAATATAAGGCTTTAGGATACTTGCCTGAAGCTTTACTTAATTTCTTATTAAGATTAGGATTTTCAAACAAAGACCAAGAAATATTTTCAATGCAAGAAATGAAAGAATGCTTTACATTTGATAATGTTAGCAAAGGTGCAAGCACATATAACGCACAAAAATTAGAATGGATTAATGCTCATTATATAAAAAGCGTTAGCGATGAAAGATTAGTAAATGCTTGTAAAGATTTAGGATTTGATTTTTCAAGTGTTAAGAATTATTCATTCTTATTAACAATGTTAAGAGAAAGAGCTAAGACTTTAATAGATTTGATAAATAGTGCAAAAATTATTATAAACGAGCCAAATTCTTATGAAGAAAGTGGAGTTGCTAAGTTTGTAAATGATAATAGTAAAGCTTTATTTTCTAAGTTTGTAAATGATTTTAAAGGTGCAAATACTGAAGCAGAATTTGAATTAGCCGTTAAACAATTTTTAGATAGCAATAATGCTAAGTTAAAAGACATAGCGCAATTAATTAGATTAAGCTTAACAGGAACAACAATTAGTCCTAGTATTTATGCTATTATGGAGTTTTTAGGCAATGATGAGATTAAAAAAAGATTTAATAATTTTTTAAAGGAGATTTTATGAATAATTTAAAAGAAAGAGCATTAGAGTATCATTTAGGCGGTAAATTAGGCACTTTTATTAAAACACCTATGAAAGAATATGAGAGTTTAAGTTTAGCATATTCTCCTGGAGTTGCATATCCTTGCGAAGAGATTGCTCGTGATAGTGATTTAGCTTATAAATACACAAGTAAAGGTAATTTAGTAGCAGTTATTAGTGATGGTTCAGCTGTTTTAGGTCTTGGCAATATCGGTGGAATTGCAGGAAAACCTGTTATGGAAGGTAAGGCTTGCTTATTTAAAAAATTTGCAAATGTTGATTCTTATGATATTGAATTAAGCACTCAAGATACCGAAGAAATAATAGCAGCAGTAAAAGCTATTGCTCCTAGTTTTGGCGGTATTAATCTTGAAGATATAGCAGCTCCAAAATGTTTTGAGATTGAAGCAAGACTTCAAGACTTAGGTATTCCTGTAATGCATGATGACCAACACGGAACAGCTATTATTAGTGCGGCTGGGTTAATTAATGCTTGCGAAATAATTGGCAAAAAATTAGAAGATTTAAAAGTAGTTGTTTGTGGAGCAGGAGCAGCAGGGATTGCAAGTGCTAAGATATATAAGACTTTAGGGGTTAAAAAGATTTATTTAGTAGATTCTAAAGGTGTTTGCAATACTAAAAGAACAGATTTAAATGAGCATAAATTAGAATTTGTAAGAGAATGTGATGAGGATACTTTAGCTGATGTTTTAAAAGGAGCTGATGTTTTCTTAGGGCTTAGCAAAGCTGGAGCTTTAAGCGAAGAAATGTTAAAAACTATGGCAGAAAATCCAATAGTATTTGCTTTAGCTAATCCTGACCCAGAGATTTTACCTGAACTTGCGAAAAAAGTTCGCCCTGATGTAATTATTGCAACAGGAAGAAGCGATTATGACAATCAAATCAACAATGTTTTAGGCTTTCCATATATTTTCCGTGGGGCTTTAGATGTTAGAGCTAGAAAGATTTCTATGGGTATGAAAATAGCAGCTGTTAAGGCTTTAAGTGAATTAGGACGCCTTGAAGTTAGCGAAAAAACTAAAAAATTATATGGTAAAGACTTAAAATATGGAAAAGATTTAATAATTCCAAAACCATTTGATGATAGGGTAAAAGCTTATGTTAGCACTGCAGTTGCTAAGGCTGCTGTTGATGAAGGCATAGCTTTAGTTAAAAATTTTGATGATAAAGCATATTTTGAAAGGTTATTGAATGAAAGTAATTAAAAATACACTAGTTTCAACTTATTTAGCGAAAATTAGAGATAAGAATACATCTTGTAGGGATTTTCGTGAGCATATAAAAAAGCTTAGTGGATTTGTTATTTATGAAGCTTGTGAATTTTTAAGCACAGAAAAAGTTAATATTCAAACTCCACTTATGCCTTGTGAGTGCGAAGTTATTAGCGATGATATTGTAATAGTGCCTATTTTAAGAGCAGCTCTTGGTATGAGTGATATTGCACTTGATTTATTGGGTAAAGCTAGTGTGGGATTTTTAGGTATTCAACGCAATGAAGAAACGCTTGAGCCTGAATTTTTCTTTGAAAAATACCCACAAGATATGCAAAATAAAACTGCAATTATAATTGACCCTATGTTTGCAACGGGCGGAAGTGCTATTGCAGCTGTTGATAGATTAAAATCAATTGGTGTCAAAAAAATAATTTTTGCAAGTATCATTGCAACTCCTGAAGCAAGAGATAGAATGAAAAAAGCTCATCCTGATGTAGCATTAATTACTGCTTGTTTGGATAAAGGGCTGAATGAAAAAGGATATATTATCCCAGGTCTTGGAGATGCTGGAGATAGGATATTTAATACTTTAAAGGCTTAAAAATGAAAAAAATATTATTGGGTTTAAGTTTATTTGTTTGTTTAAATGCTGAGGTAATCACACAAAATATCAAGGAATTTGATTTTACTAATAGTGATTATGCTGTAATTGATGTTAGAATGCCTAGTGAATACGCTGCAACAGGTGTTGTAAATAAAGCAAAATTGATAACATTTCTAAACGAAAATGGAAGTATTAATCCTGATTTTTTGAATGAAATTAGTAAAAATTATTCAAAAGATAGCAAAATAGCAATTATGTGTAGAAGTGGTAAAAGAAGTGCAATGGTAACTAAAATGCTTGAGCAAAACGGCTTTACTAATATAATAAATCTTGATGGTGGAATGAACGAATTATTAAAGACAGATATTAAATTAGTTCCATATCAAAATTAATTTTTAATCCTATTTTAAATTCTTTTTAAAATAGGATTTATTTAAGTATTCCTTGATAGCCTGTATTAAAAAGCGCTTGATTTATTATGCTTTCGTTAAGTTCTTTATCGCTTTTAATTATCGCTGTTTTATTTTCTAAACTAACATTTACTTTATTTACTCCATCAATTTTTAGTAGTGCCTTTCTAACAATTGCCGTGCATAATGGACAATGTATTTTAGGAATTTCTAAAGTGTATTCATAAGCATTTAAAACACTTAAAAATAAGCTTAACAATAATACTTTTTTCAAATCATTGCTCCTATAATTTCAGGATAAAATACGATAAATAATAATGCAAGTCCTATTAAAAATAATCTGATTTTATTTTTTTGATTTAGTTTTTTATAGACGAATATGCAATATAAAATACAGGTTGCAATCCCTAAATATACTCTAAAAGGTGCTAAAAAATCAAAATTAACAAGACTTACTCCAAATATTAAAAAGCTAATAGCTCCAACACAACAAAGGCTAGAGCTAATAGCTAAGATAAACATTGATATTAAATATTTTTTCATATTTGTTTTGAAGTGTATTCATATACAAATTCATTAGGTGAATAATAATCAATAGTATTTGAATCAACTTCAGCATATACATAGCCAAAATTATTAAGCGGTGCTTGAGCTGGGCGTGGAATTAGCACGAAATCTCTTTTGGTATTAAACTCGCACCAACACATTTCCCAATTACCGAATTGAAATTCTCTTAATTTTTGTATACCACTATCATTATTATCTAGGTTTAAAGATAATTTAACTTTAGCTACATCAGCAGGATCGCAAGGAATCCACCCATAGCCTTTTAGATAAAACTCCGCCCTACAATGTTGAGCTTTTGTTATATTTTCTTTACTACCCATTGCAGCATAAAATCTACTCGCACCTAAACGAATTCCAAAGCACTCTCTAGCAGGAATATTAATACTTCTTAAAAGTGCTACAAAAACAGAGCTAATATCAGTGCATTTGCCATAAAGTTTTTTACTTTCTAAAATAGCCTTAGCATCACCAATTCCACACCCAATTACACTCTCATCACGAGTAAAATTAAGTACTACCCAATCATAAATAGCTTTTGCTTTTTCTAAATCGCCTTTTATACCTTTTGTAATTTTTAGTGCATATTCTTTTACTATTCCACTAGTAAAAATATGTTCGCTTGGTTTTAAATATTGTGCGATACTTTCGTCTAATTTCTCGTTTTCATTAAAATTAACTTTAGAAAAATCAGTAATTCTATCGTGAGTTTTAATGCTAAATTGTGTTATTAATTCAGCTTTTACATTAGAAAAACTTGCATATAAACTATTAGTTTCAAAATCACTTAAATAAATTTCATTGTAATTTCCACTATTTACAATATCACTTGTAAGGTATTGATATGAGCGTGATTTTGGTAATGGAAGCCATATTTTGCTAACTTCGCCTAATTCGCTTAAATTATGTTTTAAGCTTACAATGTATTCTTTACTATCGTCTTTTGTTGCTTGAGTATTATTTACTAAAGGTGTTTCATTCGCACTTAGTAAAGTGTTTGCTGCAACTGCAGACGACAAAGTTAAAAATGTTCTTCTTTTCATAACTTTATCCTTGTGTGAAATAAACTTTTATTTTAAATTATTTTATTTAATAATAAATTTAGTTTTTTAATAGTTTTTATGTTATTATTGACCTTTACATTTTTACAAAGGAAAATTATGGCTAAAGATGATGTAATAGAAATTGACGGCGAAGTTATTGAAGCTTTACCAAATGCAACTTTTAAAGTTGAGCTTGATAACAAACACGTAATTTTATGCCACATTGCGGGTAAAATGAGAATGCACTATATTAAAATTATGCCAGGAGATAGAGTAAGAGTTGAGCTAACTCCTTATAGTCTTGATAAAGGACGCATTACTTATAGACACAAATAATTTAGCACTTTTTATGGTGCTAAACTTCTAAATTATTTTTTACCATTCATTTATCTTGGGGGGGGGTATAATCACTCTTTTGAAAGGAGATTAAATGAGTGATTTAACAACAAATGAAAATCAAAATGAAAACAAATATGATTTGTTTAAAGGCGTTTTATTAGTTAATAATAACGACGTTACTCAATATGGTTTAATTTATATGAGTGAAATAGAAATAACTGCTAAATCCACAATTAATTATGAAGATGCGGAAAAGTCATTAAAAAATCTAGCTAGTTATTTGGGGTTTAATTGTATTTTAAATATAGTAAGAGATAACTATACTGATAGTATGCAAACTTCGGGGACTATGCATACAGAGGGTAGGGTTAGTAGTTTTTCTAATTCTTATAGTTCTACATCTACAATCAATACAGAAACTAAAGTAAATAATAATTTTAGAATAAAAGGCACTTTAGCAATCGTAGGCAAGCCAAATCCTAACGGAGTGAGCGTAAATATAAATGTTATTTTAGAAAGAGCAAATATAGTATATGAATGCCAAAGCACTACTCAGCCTATTTACGAAGCAAATTGTGCTTTAGAGAAGTTAGATAATAAAAGTAAAATAGCTTTAATATCTAGCGCTTCTTTAATAGTTCTTTGTCTAATTCCTATGATTGGTTTTGGTTTTGCATTTGTTAATATTATTATCGTCGCTATTTCTTATTTTTCTATAAGTAAAATTAGGAAAATACCTTATAACACATTGCAAATTTGTGAGCCCAATCTAAAAAAAATGATTTTACAATATGGCGATGAAATGATAACCATCTATAAACTTACTTCAAAAACTAACATTAAATACATAGGAGAATAAATGAAAAATTTAATAAATAATTTAGAAGGTCTTAAGCAAGGTGAATTTGCAAAAGCTTTTCATAAAAATGCCATAGATGGCACAACAAATACAAATGAGTTATTAAAATATGCAAAAAACGATATATTGAAAAAATTTATTTTAATTGCAATTACGACAATAATAGTATCTATTGTATCTAGTATCGGTATTTTTTCTTTATTACTTACATTATATCCTTGGGTTTTTATATTTAGTGCAATTTATATAGTAATTAAGTTATTAAAGAAATTTAAAATATTTTAATTAATATGGAAATAAATTCCAAGTGGAATTTGAATCCGTAATTAAATAATTTTTATTATATGTTCTATTTTATTTTTATCTAGGATTTTTAAACTTCATTTATATTGGGATATTTCACATACTTTAAAAGTTATCTAAAACTTTATGAATTAAAAAAGTAAAATCTATAAATTAATTCTTAAATAATAGTTTGAGATTAGATTGCTAAGAAATTTTTAGAATTATCAAAGACAAATAAATTTAATATTTAAACCTATATTAATTTTGTTTTGATAATATTAGCACTTTTGCAATTTATCTGTGTGAAGAAGTAATATTTGAGTGAATTTTCCACCATTTAAATATTAGTTGGTAATTCGTGATACCTAAAAATGCAGATTGTAAAAAAGTGGAAAGCAAATTATTTTTTAGGAGACAAGATGAAAGTAAGACCATCTGTTAAGAAAATGTGCGACAAATGTAAAGTCGTTATGAGAAAAGGCGTTGTTCGTATTATTTGCGAAAATCCAAAACACAAACAAAGACAAGGATAAGGTATGGCTCGTATTGCAGGTGTTGATTTACCAAAGAAAAAAAGAATTGAATATGGCTTAACTTATATCTATGGTATAGGTTTATTTACTTCACGCAAAATTTTAGCAGCAGTTGGAATAGATCCAAACAAGCGTGTATATGAATTAAGCGAAGATGAAGCAGCAAATATTCGTAAAGAAATCCAAGAACATTATTTAGTTGAGGGTGATTTAAGAAAACAAGTTGCTATGGACATTAAAGCTTTAATGGATTTAGGTTCATATCGTGGTTTAAGACATAGAAAAGGTTTACCAGTGCGTGGTCAAAAAACTAAAACAAATGCTAGAACTCGCAAAGGTAAGAGAAAAACCGTTGGTGCAAAAGCGTAAGGATAGATAATGGCTAAGAGAAAAGTAGTTAAGAAAAAAGTAGTTAAAAAGAATATTGCTAAAGGTGTAGTATATATTAGTGCAACTTTTAACAATACAATGGTAACAGTTACAGATGAAATGGGAAATGCAATTGCATGGAGTAGTGCAGGTGGTTTAGGATTTAAAGGTTCTAAAAAATCAACTCCATTTGCTGCTCAACAAGCGGTTGAAGATGCTTTAAATAAAGCTAAAGAACACGGAATTAAAGAAGTTGGTATTCGTGTTCAAGGTCCTGGTAGCGGTAGAGAAACTGCTGTTAAGAGTGTTGGTGCAGTTGAAGGTATTAAAGTTACTTTCTTAAAAGATATTACACCATTAGCACATAATGGTTGCAGACCACCAAAACGCCGTCGTGTATAATATAAGTATAGGAATATAGGAGAAATAGTATGGCAAGATATACTGGACCAGTAGAGAAAATTGAAAGAAGATTAGGCGTTAGCCTTGCAATGAAGGGTGAAAGAAGACTAGCTGGTAAGAGTGCTTTAGATAAAAGACCTTATGCACCAGGTCAGCATGGTCAAAGAAGAGGTAAAATTAGCGAATACGGCTTACAATTAAGAGAAAAGCAAAAAGCTAAATTTATGTATGGTGTAAGCGAAAAGCAATTTAGAAAATTATTCCAAGAAGCTGCTAGAAAAGATGGAAATACAGGTTCTATTTTAATTCAATTCTTAGAACAAAGACTTGATAATGTTGTTTATAGAATGGGTTTTGCTACAACTCGCCGTTTTGCAAGACAACTTGTAACTCACGGACATATTTTAGTAAATGGTAAAAGAGTAGATGTTCCAAGTTATAGAGTATTACCAGGCGCTAAAATTGAAGTTGTAGAAAAAAGCAAAAACAATCCTCAAATAGTAAGAGCAGTTGAACTTACAAATCAAACAGGTATTGTTGAGTGGGTTGATGTTGAAAAAGATAAAAAATATGGAATTTTCACAAGAAAACCTGAGAGAGAAGAAGTTGTCATTCCTGTTGAGGAAAGATTCATAGTAGAGCTATACTCTAAGTAATAAGGAGTAGCAAATGAGAAAAGTAGTTACAACAGCTCATATGCCAAATGATTTTACTATTGAAAATATCGGCGAAAATAAAGCACGCATTAGTGCTTGGCCTTTTGAAATTGGTTTTGGCATTACATTAGCACATCCACTGCACAGGCTTTTACGCCTTAGTGCAATTGGCTATGCAGCAACTGCTATTAAAATTGATGGAGTAAGCCATGAATTTGATAGCAAAAGAGGTATGGTAGAAGATATTTCTTTATTTATTATTAATATCAAAAATATGCGTTTTAAAATTAAAAACGAAGATAGTAAAAGAGAAGAAGTAAGCTTTAGCTTTAAAGGGCCAAGAGAAATTAAAGGTAGTGATTTAGCTAATAATGTAATTGAAGTTGTAAATCCTGATAACTACATTGCTACTATAAATGAAGACACTGAATTAGACTTCACATTAATTATTGAAAAAGGTATTGGCTATGTAGCAAGCGAAGATTTAAGAGAAAAAACTGATAGTAGTTTTATAGCTCTTGATGCGTTTTTTACACCAGTTAGAAATGCAAATTATTCAATAGAAAAGGTATTACACGAAGATAATCCTGATTATGAAAAAATTGTATTTGAAATAACAACTGATGGTCAAATTACACCTGAAGATGCGTTTAAAAATGCTTTAGATGCTATGTATCAACAAATGATGGTATTTAATAAAATTGCAACTACAAGTCCTAGATTAATAGGGGAAGAAACAACTGAAGAAATTGATTTATCTCCTTTATTAAAAAGCGTTAAGGAACTTGGTTTAAGCGTAAGAAGTAATAATGGTTTAGAAAAAGCTGGCATTGAATTTATAGGCGAATTAGCTTTAATGAGTGAAAGCGATGTAAATAATTTAAAAAATGTTGGTAAAAAATCAGTGGATGAAATTACTACTGCTATGAAAGAAATAGGCTATCCGATAGGTTCAAATTCTGTAGATGCTTATAAAGATAAACTTATTGAAAAAATAAAAGAAATTAAAGGATAATAAATGAGACACGGACATGGATATAGAAAGCTAGGTCGTACTAGCACTCATCGTGCAGCTTTACTAAAGAATTTAAGCATTGCAATTATCAAAAATGGTAAGATTGAAACAACTTTAGAAAAAGCTAAAGAATTAAGATCATACATTGAAAAACTAATCACTCGTGCAAGAGTTGGAGATTTTAACGCTCATAGAGCAGTATTTGCAGCTTTACAAGACAAAGAATGCACAAATAAATTAGTAAATGAAATAGCTCCAAATTACAAAGAAAGAAATGGTGGCTATACAAGAATTATTAAAACAAGAACTCGCCGTGGTGATGCGGCTACTTTAGCTTATATTGAGCTAGTATAATAATTGAGTGCTTCGGCACTCAAAATATTATGAATAAAATAACACTCCCAAATAATCAAACTTTAGAAAACTATATATTAAACAAAGAACTTTTTACCCTAGCTGATATTTCTCAAAATGCTTATAAATTTTGGAAAAATATAAAATACGCACAATATCCAAATTCTAGAATTGTATTTTTAGATAAAAATACAATAGCTAAAAAATATGAGAATTTAATCCCTAAATGCTCTAATTTAAGTGGATTAGTATTAGCTAGTGCTTTTTGTTCTATGAGTAATCTAGCGCCATCACATTTAAATCCAAATAATAATTCAAATCTTTTAAATGTAATAAAATTAGTAGAGATTGCAGGAATAAAATTTATTGATTTAAATGATTTTTTTACAAAGTTAAAAATACCTTTAAATTCTCATATTTATATAGAAAAATGTTGTTATTTTGCACCCGAGCCTTTTGAGAAAAAAATCAAACTCACAAATACTTTATGTTTAGGATATTACTAAGGAGATAAAATGCTTACGAAAATAAGAGATATTTTAAAAATCAATAATGCTGATTTTGCTTTAATACTAACGGCTGATTATCACTTGAGTGAGTATATTTCTGAATATTTTAAACTTAGAGAATTTATAAGTGGATTTAGCGGTTCTGCTGGCTCGCTTTTAATTAGCCTTGATGATGCAATTTTATTTACTGATGGTAGATATTTTTTACAAGCTGAAAATGAGTTAAAAGATAGCATTAGATTAATCAAAAGCCCTGATTATATAGACTATATTAAAAACAATCTAAGCACTAAAAAGGCTTTAATTGATTTAAAAACCATATCTCAAAATAATTATGAAAAGCTAAAAAACCTTGTTAATATAATAGATTATGATAATTTTTATAAAGATTTTTACGATAAAGAACTCCCACAAGAGCCAATCTATAAACAAAACGAAAAATTCATAAGTAATTTAAGTGCTAATAAAATAAAAAAAGTCCAAGATGAATTAAAAAATAAAAACATTGATTATTGCGTAATCTCAAGCCTTAGCGATATAGCTTATCTTACAAATTATCGTGGTAAAGATGTGGAATTTAACCCTGTATTTTTAAGCTATATGATAATTTCACAAACAAATGCGATTTGTTATATAGAGCCAACAAAGCTTAAAAATATTCAAAAAGATTTAAATATAATTTATAAAAATTACGATGAGTTTTATTCGGATTTATCTAGTTTAAGTGGTAATGTATTGTGTGATTTTGCCAATACGAATGCAAAAATTATTAGCTTAATAAATGCAAATTTAGTAAATGAAATCTTGCCTAGCACCATACATAAAGCTTGTAAAAATGATATAGAAATAAAGCACATAAAACAAGCTCATATAATTGATGCTATTGCATTAACTAAGTTTAATTATTACTTAGAAAATACTAATTTAAACTTAGTTGATGAGCTAAAAATTGATGAAGTTCTCACACAATTTAGACAAGAAAATGAGTATTTTATCAGCAATTCTTTTGATACTATCGCAGCATTTAATGAAAACGCCGCAATAATTCACTATAAAGCAAACGCAAAAACTTCAAAATTACTTAATAAATCAGGCTTATTATTACTTGATAGTGGGGCTCAATATGAGTGCGGCACTACTGATATTACGAGAGTTTTTAAGATAAAAAACGCAAGTTTAGAGCAAATTAGAGATTATACTTTGGTTTTAAAAGCACATATCGCAATATCAAAAACCATAGCACCTGAAAATATAAAAATGCCTTTATTAGATAGTATTGCAAGAAAAGAATTATGGCAATACGGATTTGACTATTTGCACGGCACGGGACATGGGGTAGGGTATTTTTTAAATGTTCATGAAGGGCCACAAGTTTTATCGCTAAATGCTAATATTAGCGAACATACTAAATTAAAAAGGGGTATGCTAACATCAATTGAGCCAGGTTTGTATCATAATAACAAATACGGAATTAGACTTGAGAATTTAGCAATTAGTAAGCATTGTTTTAGCAGTGAATATGGAGATTTTTTAAGCTTTGATATAGTTACGCTTTATCCTTTTGAGCTTGATTTGATTGATAAAAAATTATTAAATCAAGATGAGATTAATTGGTTAAATGATTATCATAAAAGGGTTTTTGATACCATAAGTGTATTTTTAGATGATGAGTTAAAGCAGTTTTTGGAATTTAAAACGAGAGCATTAAACTAAACTTTAGGAATATTATTTGCTATTAAACAAATAATTAAAGGAGTTTTAATGAAAGTAGAAAATATTGCATTATTTAATGATACTAAAATCAAAAAAAGCAAACAAATATCATCTGAGTTTTTTACAAATGAATTAGCCAAAGTTACGACAAAAACTATATCAAATAATACGCCAACTTTACTTAGCACTTTAAATAATAGTATAAAAAATGAGCTTGATTATAAAAACGAATTAAATAAAGCAAAATCTAGCATTCAGTTTGGCTATAGCGTAGATAATGATGGTTTTTTAGGAGCTGATTTTAACAAGGCTTCAGGGTTACCAGATGATTTTAAAATACATTCAAGCACACTAAAAGAAATAGTTAGATTTAATGAAAAAATGAATGTATATTCGGTGATGAAAGATTCGGGCAAGACATTTAGCAATATTGATTTAGCCGATACTATTAAGCATTATTATGATTTATTTACGCAAATTACTCACAACAATCAAGATTATCCAAGTGGCATTAGCATAGATTTTGGTTATAGCAAGGTTAGTTTTGATTATATAAATGATGTTAGCAAATACAAAATCACGAATATTTATAAAAATAACGAAGAATTAGAATATGCAAAAAGCATAAAAGCAGATGGCTTTAGCGTAATAGAGCTTAGTTTCGAGCCAAAAAATATTAGCGTTGATAAAGAACTTGCTTTTAGCCCTGATTTTTCTATGTATAATGAAAAAGAAAAGAAATTTATAGGATTTTTACAAAGCATAAATCCATTTGCAAGTGATAGTGGGACAACAAGGCTAAGCAAAGATGCTTTAAAATATGCTTTAGCTATGCAAGATGATTACAATAATATAAATAAAGATATTAACAAGCATAAAGATTTATTAAAAATGGCTGATGAGATTAAGCATTTAGGCATTGATGAATTGCTAAAAACTAATACCGAAGTGGCTAAGTTTTTAGACAAAACTAAGGCTTGATTAGACTAAAATCTGCATTAGTTTTGCTTTATTCTCTTGGCTAATTTGGTAACTATCTTTACATTTTTGTAAAGTCATTTTAAGTGTTTTAGCGTCTAATTTGTGCGAACTTAAAAACGAAATGCCTAATTCAAATTCTTTAGCTAAAACTACTTGAAAATACCAAGCTCTAGCCATATTTATATAATATTCATCACTTTTTATACTAAATATAGCTTTTAACCCATCTTTATAAGCGATAAATTTCATATAACAAATTATCCCAAAACGAATTTTGTATATATGGTTTTCGCAAATTAATTCATTTACAAAAGCTTTTATATCTTGATTTTTAAAGCTTTTAGGCACTAAAGTATCACAATTAGCCCAATTATCAACGAAATCTAAATAAAGCTTAGTGTATTTTAGTGCTTTTGAGAAGTCTTTTTCATAATTAATCCCATAGGCAATTATTTGTAGATATTCATAAAATTTCTCATCTTTTAAAAACTTATTAAAAAATTCATCAAAGGTATTTTCTTTTTGAAGTTTTTTTGCGTAGTCTTTTAATATATTTGAGCGAACTCCTAAAATTTCATATTTGCTAAAAACTAATTTTTTATGAAATTCTTTATAATTGTTATCAATAAATTTTGTTAAATACTCTTTCAACCTAGCTCCTTTTAAATGCTAATATAAATAATTGGAATTTAAAGATTATATTTTAAATTCTAAAACTAAACTTAAAAAGAAATTACTAATTAACAAATATTTACAAATTTTTATTATTTTCATAGATTTAAAGTTAAATTTTGATAATATTAAAAGATTTTAATTCAAGGAATAATTATGAGAAATAAACTAAGTTTATCTTTATTAACTTGTTTAGCAATCAGCGGGGGGGGGTATTTACACGCTGAAGAATTAAACACTGTATGTAACGACAAGAACCCTTGTAATATTGATGGTAAAACTATAGAAGTTAAAACTCCATACAATACAACTCAAGATATTATTGGTAATGGAGCAACTCTTGATATTACTGGAAGTCTAACTTCTACTGGAAAAGTTGATTTAGTTAATAGTACTTTTAAAAGCAGCAGTGCAAATAGTAAAACTGATGTAGATACTATTATAGGAGATAAGTTAAAATTTAATTTAAGTTCAGCTAACAGCAACTCTTTTAAAGTAAATAATATGATTTTAAAAAATAATTCTACAATAGATGTTGTTGATGGGACACAAGCGATTAAAATAGGTAATTTATCATTAGATAATTCAATTATTAGAAAAAATGGAATAATGGATATTGATGTTTTTGAGTTATCTAATAAATCTAGTTTTACAAATACTTTTCGCAATGCTATTGTTGGTGAATTAAAAATAGATGAAACTTCTACTTTTCATAATTGGCAAGGTGGTTCTACTATAAAAAAAGTTACAAATAATAGCACGAATGGTTCAAATGTTACATTAAAATCTGAGGGTAGTGGTATTACTATAGGAGATTCTTCTAGTAATTTGCAAGGTAATATATCAAAAGTTAATATAGAGGGAACAACTGTTATATTTAGTAATTTATTATTAGATAATACTAGCAAAATAGATGTTAGTGGTAATATAGTTTTGGATAATAAAATTAATATTAATAATATGGATTTATCAAAAACGACTTCCACTCCAACTTCACATAAGATTGTTATAAAAGATGGTGCAAATGTTATAATTACCGATACAAATCTTACTAATCAATCTATAAATGCTAATAGTAAAAGCGATAAAAATGGTTCTTTAACAATTATTGGTGGAATATTCAAAGATGTTAGTATAGGTGGGGCAACGGGAGCTACCAATCTTGCAAATGTTACTTTAGATAAAGTAAATATTGAAAATAGCGGATTAAATAAAGATAACAATATAATAGCTCAAAATGTTACTCTTAATAATATTACAACTTCAAATAATGCAAATATTAATGCAAAAACAAAATTAGATATAAAAAATTCTAAAATAGATAATACAAACAAACTTACAGCAACTAATGCAGAAATAGGAACTTCTACAATAGGTGCAGATATTAATGTAACTAATGAGTTAAAGGCAACAAATGGTGCGAATTTAAACGGCAGTATAACTTCAGGCACTATTATTGCTGAAAATGGTTCTATATTTAATGGGAATACAAAGGCTAATGACAGCATAACTGCTAATAGTGGCTCAAAATTTGTAGGGAATGTAAATGCAACTAACAAAATTACTTCAAGTGGTGCTATATTTAATGGAGAAGTTACAGCAAAAGATTTAGAAAGTTCTAAAAATTCTATATTTAATAACACTATAACAGCAAGTAATTCAATTACTTCAAGTGATACAACATTCGCAAAAAATGTAAGTGCAAATACAATTACTGCAAATAGTGGTTCAGTATTTAACGGCACAACCACTGCAACCGATAGCATAACTGCTAATAGTGGCTCAAAATTTGTAGGAACTACTACAGCAACTAACAAAATTACTTCAAATGGTGCTACATTTGATGGGTTGGTAAATACAAAAGATTTAGAAAGTTCTAAAAATTCTATATTCAATAACAATATAACAGCAAGTAATTCAATCACTTCAAGTGATACAACATTTGCAAAAAATGTAAGTGCAAATACAATCACTTCTACTAATTCAGTGTTTAACGGCACAACCACTGCAACTGATAGTATAACTGCTAATAGTGGCTCAAAATTTGTAGGAAATGTAAATGCAACTAACAAAATTACTTCAAATGGTGCTACATTTGAAAAAGAAGTAAAAACTGCATTCTTAGACGCTCAAAAAGGCTCTATATTTGATACTACAAGCATAGTCAATGCAACAGATATTAATGCAGTAGGTTCTACATTTAATGGAAGCATAGTTAAGAATAATTCAATTACAGCTGATAGTTCAATTTTTGCTAATGCAATTGATACAGCTACTCTAACAGCTAAAAATAATTCAAGCTTTGCAAATGTTACAGCAAATACTATCACTTCTACTAATTCAGTGTTTAACGGCACAACCACTGCAACCGATAGTATAACTGCTAATAGTGGCTCAAAATTTGTAGGAAATGTAAATGCAACTAATAAAATTACTTCAAATGGTGCTACATTTGATGGAGTAGTGGAAGCAAAAGATTTAGAAAGTTCTAAAAATTCTATATTCAATAAAAACATAACAGCAAGTAATTCAATCACTTCAAGTGATACAACATTTAAAGCTATAGTAAATACAGCTACATTAAATGCTAATTCAAATTCTATATTTGATACCACGAGCACAATAAATGCAACAGATATTAATGCAGTAGGTTCTACATTTAATGGAAGCATAGTTAAGAATAATTCAATTACAGCTGATAGTTCAACATTTGCTAATGCAATTGATACAGCTACTCTAACAGCTACAAACAATTCAAGCTTTGCAAATGTTACAGCAAATACAATCACTTCTACTAATTCAATTTTTAGCGGTAGTGTAAATGCAAGTAATTCTATAAACTCTACAAGCTCAACCTTTAAAGCTTTAGTAAATACTTCTAGTTTAACTACTGATACTAATAGTGTTTTTAGTGCTACATCTAAAGTAAATGTAGAGAAATTAATGGCTAATAACACTAATTTTCAAGGTTTAGTGGATATTAATTGTAAAAATGCTGATTGCACTTCAAGTCTTAATAATAGTAAGTTTAATGAATTAAGCATTACAAATGCAACCATAAGCGATACATTTACAGCACACAAACTAACAGCAAATGATAAAGCTACATTTGAAAAAGATATAAAATCAGATTTTATCACGGCAAATAGCGGTTCAGTATTTAACGGCACAACCACTGCAACTGATAGCATAATTGCAAATAGCGGCTCAACTTTTAATGGTTTTGTATCGGCAAATAATATAACTTCAGAAAAATCAGTATTTAATAAAGAAGTTAATGTAAAAGATACTTTAAAGTCTAATAATTCTACATTTAATTCTATAGTTAATGCCAATACAATTGAAGCAGTTTTAGATACTACATTCTCTAAAGATTCAAAAGTTAATGCTAGCACTATTAATACGAGTAAATCTATATTTAATGGCGAAGTTGTAGTAAGCAATCTTAACGCACTTAATACAAAATTTAATGGAGCTACTACAATTGATTGTAAGGATAATACAAATTGTAAGTCAGATATTAAAGCTAGTTATTTTAATGATTTGACTTTAAAAAATAATGCAAAAATTACTCTTGATGAGGGAAGTTCGGCAAATAATTTAACATTACTTGATGATACTACCTACCTAGCACTTAATGGCAAATCTCAAATCACAGGCGATATTAAAAATGAAGGTATTATTGAGATAGTTGATGGGACGATTTCATCAAAAATCACAGGTAATGGGGACTTAATTAGTAATAAAGTTGTTTATACAAACGATGTTGAATTGAGTGATATTAAAGGTAGTGGGGGTAAATTTGGTGGAATAACAACTACTACAAATGATGTAAGCGTAGATAATACAACATTTGAAAAAGATTTAAATGTAGGTAAAACTTTATATGCTAATCAAGGAAATAAGTTCAGTGGTAAAGTTAGTGCTACTGATGCAATCTTTAGCCTTGATACAAGTAAATCTATGGAAAAAGGTAATGTAATTACGGCAAATCAAGTTGATATTACTAAGGATTTAAATATAAAAGATTTAAATGTTACAGCAGAAAATATCAAATCAAATTCTGCACGCATTACAAACTCTACTATCAACTCATCAAATATCAATTCTAATTTAGTAAATATTGCAAACTCTACTATTAATTCTAAGCTTTTAGGCAAAGATGATAGCTCAAGTAATGTATATGATGCTAATATACAAAAAGATAGCGGAACTTACACTACAAAACAATCAGAATTAAATGGCGGCGTAAGGGTTGATAAACTAGATACAACAAATACTCATATAAAAGGTCAAGTAGCAGTAAATACTTTAGTAGCTAATAATTCTAAGTTTTATATTTATGGTGGTGGAATTGATACTTCATTCCACGATATTTATAGTGGAGCTATAATAGTAAGAGAAGCTATAAGTGGTGCTAACAATACAATACAACTTGCGAATACAAACCTTACTATGCTAAAAGATAAAGAAGGTTTTATCCCTATAGCAATAGTTAATAACACTACTAATTCACAAAGAAGTGATGCAAATTCTCAATCAGGAATTAGCAAGGACTTTTTTAAAGTAACTTATCAAACAAAAGTGGCAAATTATGAATTAGCCGATAGATTTACGCATTTTAATCCTAATGCTAAAGGAAATGCTATTTGGAGCATTGGTATTAAAGGCGATGATTTAATAGATGAGAGTAATGTTGATAGTGTTATTTCGGGTCAAGATTTAGGCAATATAGCAAATGGTGCTAATAGCAATAATGTTAATACTTCTAGTTTAGAAGTTGTTTTAGGCGATATGTTTGATTTAATAGATTTTGATAAAGACGCTGTTGGGACGGCTAATTTCATTCTAACAAGCCCTGATTACATAGCAAATACTAAAAACAATACATTAAACAATAGATTAAGATTGGTAAAAAATCAAAAAGTAGGTAATGGATTTTGGCTAGATAATCAAATGGGATATAACAAATACGAATATAGTTCAATTCGTTATAAGAATTTTAATGTTGGTGCTGATAAGACAAATGAACTTAGCAATTCTAATTTAACTTTAGGTGTAGCTGCTAGTTTTGGAACGGCTGAAACTAAAGGAAATGTAGATGCTAATAGCGATTCAAAAGGCATTGGTTTATATGCTATGAATGTGTTTAATAATGGAGTGTTTATAGGTGCTAATGCTTTTTACCACAATATATCAAGCTCTTATGAGGCAGATAAATTAGGAATTAAAGCTGATAAAAATCACAATGTTTATACAGCTAGTTTTGAAAGTGGGGTTAGATTTGGGGATAAATATTATTTTGAGCCAAGTTTAAGATATGATTTGACTTCTTATAAGCCGACTGCAATTAGCACAAATGGTCTTAGTATAAGTGGGGATAGCCAATTAAAGCATACTTTATCAGCTAAATTAGAAGGTGGAGTTTCTATGCTAGATAGCCTTGATGGATTTTTATCTGTTGCACTTAGCAAAGAACTAACTAAAAAGCCTGATATGTTGTTAATAGATGAAGTTAAAGAAAATATCATTGAAGGTAAAAAGGGCGATACAAGTGTGAATTTAAATTTTGGTGTAGATTATAAAATCAACCCTAATGCTAGTTTTAATATCAATTTAGGAAGCAATCTTTACACAAATTCTGATAAAGAATTAAAAGGTAGCTTGGGCTTTAGCTATAAATTCTAATGAAGAATTCTAATTCGTAATAGTTATTACGAATTAGAATTTATTTTTACTATCACAATTATTTTCTTTTTTATTTGATATAACTAATAAAGATTTTATTGCTTTAAAATATTTTCAATTAATATATTTTTGAGTTTGTTGGTTGGATATTTTTTATGTAATTAATTTTTAAATTCTGCTAATTATGTCAAAATGTATATTTTAAACTAAGATATTTTGCCGATAATTTCTAGGAGTAGATAGAACTATAAAAGTTATTTTTAGCTTTATATTAGTATTTTAAAGGGTTGTTAAAATAAAAAATAAAAGTTGATTTTAGTATTAGATGAAGTATAAATTTTGTAAATATACAGACTTATTAGGGCTAAAACCCTAATAAGATTAGTGAATTATTTTTTAATAAATTCGCCTAATAAATGTCTAAAAATCATAAATAATTCAAGACTTGATTTTTCTGCTTCTTTATAAAGCTCAACAATTTCTTTGCTATTAGTTTGTTTGTTTGCAATATATCCAAGTGCTTGATTAATGCTTTCATGAACATTTTTATGCGGAGTATCAATTTTAGAATATAAAGGAAGATGTCCGAACATTTCTTTACCTTCATTTTGATACCACTTACCAAGACGGCAACTAAAATGGTCGCTTAATTTTGTTGGATTTTCACTTAGTGCATTTGCATATCCATTTGCTTTAAATAAGATATGGTCAAGTTTTACTAAAGATGTAAATACTTCGTATTTGATAGCACTCGCATTAAATTTAATATCTTTAGATATATGCGATAATCTATCAAATTGCTCCGAAAATGTTCCAATGTGTGCGTTTGAATCTTGTGATATTTGCTCTACCGATTCGCTTTGCGTAAACATTTCATTAGCGTTTTGTTTTAATAAATTGATATTCATTTCTACTTCAGCTGTTGCTTTTTGGGTTTTTTCTGCTAGTTTTCTAACTTCATCAGCAACCACAGCAAAACCACGACCATGCTCACCAGCACGAGCTGCTTCAATAGCTGCATTTAAAGCTAGCAAATTGGTTTGGTCTGATACATCTTTGATTAAATTAATTACATTTGTAATTTCATCAACGCTTCTATGGAGATTTTGTGCAGTATCACGAGATTTACTTGATGATTCAGTGATTTTTTCAAGTGATGTTATGATACTTTCAGATACTTTTTTAAGATTTACTATCATATCTACACAATCTGCTGAAAGAGTTTCTATTTCTTGAGCTCTTGATAAATCACCCTCAATATCTTTTTGAACAAAAGAAACGCTTTCTTTCATACCTTTTACCATAATGTCAAATAGTGAGAATTTGATTTTATCTTCTTCTTCGTTATTTGCCTTTGCAGTAATTTCATTTTTTAATTTCGCAATTTCAGCTTCTAACTTTTCTTTTTCTGCTATTGCTCTATTTAGTTTTTCCTGCAATTCATTTTGGAGGGTGTTATCTTTGTTAAAAAACATAAATACCCCCCCCATCAAGCTTTATTTTTAATAGAATTTAAATAATTATTTAAATCATCTTTTAATTTTAATTTTTCCTTTTTCATTCTAGCTATTTCTAAATCATCTAAATGAATTCTACCTTCTTCAGCATCTTTTATCTTATGGTCTAAATCATTATGAGCTTCAAAAAGCTTATCAAAATGTGCGTCTTTACCTTTTAAATTCGTGATTAACTCTCTATGTTCGTGTAACATAACTTCTCCTTAATTTTTAGTAATGTGTATTAATATGGTAACTAAAATAAATTACAAACAGATAACATTTATATTTTATTTTAAACTTTCAGGAGTTTGCTTATTTTTAATAATTTTTTTAACTTCTTTAATACTTTCTGGAGTTCCTATTAACAATAATTTAGTCCCCGTTCCAATCATTGCATCACCTTTTGGCATAGGTAAAAAATTATTATTTGCATCTTTTATTCCGATTACGCTAACATTTGCTAATTGTCTAAAAGCTACATCTTTTAATCTTCTAAATCTAACCCAACTTTCATCAGGAACTTTAACTTCTTCAATATCAATACTTTGGTCTCTTGTGTATAAATATTGCTCTAATAGATTTTCCATTTCAGGTCTTACACTTACAACGCTAAGTCTTTGAGCTGCTAATTTCGTAGCTAATACAACCGTATTTGCCCCTAGTTTTTTAAGTCTTGCTGCGTCGTGTTCGGAATTTGAAATCGTTATTATAGAATAAGGACTAATTCTTTTTATATCTTTTTCATATAGTCTAGCACTAGCAATTATTGCTATATTATCAGCAGAATTTGGGCTAAGAGAAATAATTCCTTTCGCACTTGATAAATGTGTTTTTAAAAATGCCAAATCACTATGTGGCGGGCATTTAATATAGAATGGATATTTATTTGCTTCAGCAATTTTTTCAAAATCTGGTATATCATCTACTACTACAAAAGGTGTATATGTTTGTTTAAATTGTTTTGCTAATTCTTGGGTAAATTCGTTGTGATAACATATAACATAATGATTTTTTAATCTTGCTATTTTGTATAGCATTCGTTTTTCCTTAATAATTCTTGTTAATTCGCCTTTTTTTAGAACTTCAATCACAATACCTATTGAAAAAGTAAAAGTAACAAAGCCTAATAATACATAGCAAATCGTAAAAAATCTACCAGCAGGAGTGATTGTAGCTACTTCAGTATAACCTAAAGTTGTAAAAGTCATACCTGCTTGATAAATCCCATCAAGTAATGAAAAATTACTAGTAAGCATATAACCAATCGCCCCAAATAGCATCATTACAACAACTGCTATTAATGGGAGACGAAAAGGTTTTAATTGTTCGTAAAACTCGGTATTTATATCAACTTCAGGTTTTCCACTTTCAGCCCAACCGAGCAATTTGCCTAGCTTTTTAAAAAAGCTCATAAAAATTCTTTATAAAAATTAGTTAGCTCTTCTTTTTTTTAGTGTGCGTAATGTTGAAGCTGCAACTCTAATTTTTTTAGTTGTGCCATCGCCTAAATCAATGCGAATAGTGCGTAAATTAGGTAAAAATCTTCTTTTTGTTTTATTGTTAGCGTGGCTAACATTATTTCCTACCATAGGACCTTTACCTGTTAATTGACAAAATTTTGACATCGTAAATCCTTTTTTTGTGTTCTTGTAAAAATAAAAGTATTAATCATAGCATCTTAAGCTTAATTTTTTTTTTAAGTTTTAATGATATTCTATAAAAAATAATTTTAAGGATTAAAAAATGTATGTTGCTCCTAGTTTATTGTCTGCTGATTTTTTAAATTTAGCTGAAGATATTAAAAAAGTTGAGGCTGCTGGTGCTGATTTATTGCATATTGATGTAATGGACGGACATTATGTTCCAAATCTAAGCATTGGAACTTGCACTACAAAAGCTATTGCTAAAGTTGCTACTATTCCTTTAGATGTGCATTTGATGGTAAGAGAAGTTGATAAATTTGTTGATTTATTTTTAGATATAAAACCTAAATTCTTAAGCTTTCATATAGATGCTACTACTCATCCTTTAAGATTGATTGATTATATTAAAAAACACGGCGTAAATCCTTCAATAGTATTAAATCCACACCAGAATTTAAATGAGATTGAATATGTTTTAAGTGAAGTTTCTATGGTGCTTTTAATGAGTGTAAATCCTGGTTTTGGTGGTCAAAGCTTCATACCAAGCACTCTTAGAAAAATCAGTGCCTTAAGAGAAATGATTGATAAGAATAATTATAAATGCTTCATTGAAGTTGATGGCGGAGTAAATGGCTTAAATATTGCAGATATTGAAAGAGCAGGGGCTGATATAGTTGTGGCTGGAAATTATGTGTTTAGTAGTAATGATTATAAAGTCGCAATTAATTCTTTAAAAATGGAATTTTGATGGATTATAACGAGCTTTATAAAAAACAAATTGCTAATTGTGATAAGATTTTAGAAAGGCTACTTACAAGTAGTATTAATTATAAAGATTTAAAAAACCAATACGAAAATGCCTTAAATTTTGAGATAACCTATGAAACTCTTTTAATGCTAGGGCTTGATATTACGCTAAAACAAAATCAAGAAGTATTTTTAAACTCAAGAAATAAATTAATTCAAGATGAGATTTTTTGTGTTGTTGATATTGAAAGCACAGGCTCAATTAGTAATGGGCAAATCATAGAAATTGGTGCTGTTAAGATAAAAAATGGCGAGATTTTAGATGAATTTGAAAGCTTTATTTATGCAAACGAAGTGCCTGAAAATATAGTTGAGCTTACAGGAATTACAACGCAAATGCTAAAAAATGCTCCTAGAAGTGCTAGGGTTTTAGCTGATTTTAGATTGTTTTTAGGTAATGCTATTTTTGTAGCTCATAATGTATCTTTTGATTATGGTTTTATCGCAAAAGAAAGTCTTGAATACTTAAATGCTCCATTGATTAATAGAAAGCTTTGCACGATTATGTTAGCAAGGCGTTGTATTGAATGTGATAAATATGGTCTTGATAGTTTAAAAAATGAATTAGGTATCATTAGCACTCATCATAGGGCTTTAAGTGATGCGAAAGCTTGTGCTGATATTTTGAATTATTGTATTAATTCTTTAAAAGGTTCACAAATTAAAACAAGTAATGATTTGATTTTATATTCACGCTCTAAGATGAAAAAATAAGAATTTAAAAGTGGCTATTAAAAGCCACTTTATTATTTTTTAGTGCTTTTTGGGGTGCAAAGCATATTAATGTAGCGACCTTCAAATAAAGGTGCTTTATCCATATTTGCAATATCGCTAATTTCTTCATAAATTTTTAAAAGCAGTTCTTCACCTGATTGTGGATTGCTTAATTCACGACCTTTTAAAAATATTTACACAATTGTAATATTTAAACATTTTTATGCTTTTTATTAAGCACTTAAAAGATAGCATATTTTTATTATTAAATTAGAATATAAAGTCAATGTAATTTTTGATAAAAATATTTAAAGAAATCTTTAGCACTAAGGCTAAAGATTTTGTAATTAGAATGTATATCTTACAACAGCGTTAATTTGATTGTCAATATTAAAATCAGCTCCGAAAGTTCTTTCGTAACCTAAGTTTAATCTTAAATTATCATTAAACTTATAATCACCTGTTAGATTTAAGTAAAATTTATTATCTCTTTTACCTTCTATTATTTCACTTGCTTTGCTTGATTTTGCGATTATTATAGAACCACTTGGCTTATTAACATCTATAATATAACCAGCACCTAGTCTTATATTAGCATTATCATTTACTTTAAATCCTGAGAATACTGCAGGTTTTATATGTAAATTAGAATTAGCCTTACTTGTAATGCTTATAGCGTTATTTTCTAAGTTAGTTTTAGGTGTATAATCAAATATAGCTTCTATGCTAGGCTCAACATAAAATCTATTTAAATCAAATCTTTTACCAAGTTCAAAACTTGCAATAAATCCTGTTTTGCTATCTTTTAAACCTTTTAAAAGCTCTGAATTGTATTTAACTTTATAATGATTTGCTTTAATTACTAAATCAGCATATAAATCATTGTTTGAAATATAGCTTGTATATAGACCAAACCCGTAATTATTTCCTTTTAAAACATCACTAGATTTAGAATTAGAAATATTAGCCATAATTCCTGTAATTACATTGCCATCTGCAAAATTATTAGCTTTATCAGCTCCAAATTGAACTTCAAATGAATTAAGTTTTACATCATCTATACTTGCATTTGTATAATAAGCTCTAGCCCAAACGCCTAATTCTTTATCTAAATCTCTAATTTCGCCTAATCTTTTATTCATATTATTCCAAGCAAAAGTATTGATTAGATTTATTCCCTTTGAAATAACTTGAGCTTGAGCTTTAGCGTTTTTGTTGATTTTAATATCTTTTATAAAATCATCTGCTATTTGGTTTTTATCAATTGGATTTGTTACACTAGTATCAGGTTTGTTATCTGGTTTATTTTCAGGATTTGTTACACCTGTGTCTGGATTTGTTACACCTGTATCAGGTTTAGAATTGTCTGGTTTATTATCAGGATTTGTTACACCTGTATCCGGTTTAGAATTGTCTGGAGCTTCAGGGCTTATACTAACTGTTTGTTTAGCTAGATTATCTAATGCAGCTTTTAAGCCTTCATTACCATTATAATCACCTGCACTTTGATTTACTAATTTACCTAGCTCACTTGTCTTATCGCCGTTTGCAATGCTAGCAATATTATTTGCATTAAGTCCTGTATCACTTACTTTGCCATTTTTTGTAGTAGTGATTGCATAGGTTAGATAATCCCCTAGCATTGCACTAGCAATATAATCATTATTTATCACATAATCACTTATTCCATCGCTAATCTTATAATCTTTAAAGAAAGTGTTTAGCTCTGCTGTTCCTGTTCCTTTTTTAAGTATTGCTAAAGGTAGGTTTGCGTTGATTTTATTTATATCTAGTTTATTATCACTCATAACATTAAGCAATACTAATTCATTGTTTGCTCCACTTGTGTTTTCTCTTGAGATTATTGCACCTGTGTAGCTTTCTTTATTTGCTCCTAGATAATAAGCTGTGTTATTTGAAGTAAGGCTATTTGCTAGAACTCTTTTTGCTACTTTTGAATTTTTTATATCTAAAGTATGTGCTCTAACACTATTTGTAGCTATTACATTATCTAAGTTTATACTACTTGTGTTTGCTATAGTTAGGCTATTCTCATTTTTTTCATCAGCAAATTCATTGTAAAAATTATCTTGGTTAATTAATGCTGAAGTTGTATAGCCTTTAGAACCTGATAATTGCATATTTATAGTGCTATTTTTAATCGTTCCTTCACCTATAATGCTACCACCAATATAATATTTATCACCTGTATCAAGCCTATCTATATCATAAGCACCTGCTCTTATAGTCTTAATAGCCTTTACCTTGCTTTGCTTTCCGCTCTCACTAGTGTTTAGGGTTAGTTTTGTAACATAAATATCATCATTGAATGTAGAGCCTTTAGAATCAAGACTACCTTTATATTCACCAATAGAATTTATACCACTTACTTTACCACCAACAATACTATCAGTCAATGTTACCTTATCATAAGAATTTATTGAAGTAGCTATATTTGAATTTGTAATTCCTAAAATTCCAGTAGATTTTATCTCTTTTATTGTAGATTTGTCAATTGTTAAATTTTTACTAACACTTATTAATCCTATATTAGAGTTTTTAATTGTTAAATCCTTGCCAAACTCTATATTTGTTACATCAGCGTGATTGATTGATCCTGTTGTTTCATAAAAATTATCTACTTTTACCAAATTATCTTTTGTCCCATTTAGATTAACATTAGAATATGATATTCCATTAATGCGTCCTCCATTTGCATCAATTGTTCCGGTAGTTTTGTAAATAGAATTAACGGCAGAATTTGTTAAATCAATTTTTATTCCTTGCCCATTTTCTATGTTGTCTAAATAAGAATTTATAGCTTTTACTTCATTAAAATTTTTAATACTAGAATTAACAAAACTGTTTTCAGCTATAAATTGATTTCCATTATTAAATTTTATAGCTCCTAAATAAGGTTTAATTAAAGAATTTTTTATAGTAATATTATTACTGTTACTAATAATTTTATCTGCTAAAACTTCATTGTTCCAAAAAGAATTATCAAAACTTATAGGAAAATTTTTGTTACTTAATCCTTCTTCAATATATACATTTACATTATCAGCACTTTCTTCTGTAATATCTGTGATATTTTTAAGATTTGTCTTGTAATAATCTCGTTGTTTATTATCAAAAGGACCAAAATTGTCATTAAATGGTTTATGAATATCTGGAAAAGTTTTAAAATCAAAGCTTTCCACCTTAGCTTTATCTACAACATTTATTGTTGCACCAAATAAGTTTGAAGAGATACATAGACTTGCAATTAATGAGAGTTTAAATACCCCCCCCCGTTACACTAAAATTTTGTTTCATAACATTCCTTTAAAAAAAAATTGAAATGCTATTATCTTAAAATCTAACTTAAAGATTAATAAATATAAATGATTTTTTTTAAAAAATATCAATAAATTTCAATAATTATTATAAAGATTAAGGCAAATTAATTGCCTTAATGATAAGTTTTTATTTTTTAGTGCTTTTTGGGGTGCAAAGCATATTAATGTAGCGACCTTCAAATAAAGGTGCTTTATCCATATTTGCAATATCGCTAATTTCTTCATAAATTTTTAAAAGCAGTTCTTCGCCTGATTGTGGATTGCTTAATTCACGACCTTTTAAAAATACTCTAAATCTAACATGCTTTCCTGATTTTAAAAACTCAATAGCGTGTTTAACTTTATAGTTAATATCATTTTGAGCAATTTTTACAGAAAGTTTGATTTCTTTAACTTCTACTACCTTTTGCTTTTTCTTAGCATCTTTTAGCTTTTTTTCTTGCTGATAACAAAACTTGCCATAGTCCATAATCTTACAAACAGGTGGCTTAGCATCTTTTGCGATTAATACCAAATCAAGCCCTAAACGATTAGCAAGTGCATTAGCCTCATCGCTACTAATTATGCCATATTGTGCTCCATCATCACCTATACATCTAACCTCTGCTAAATCTATTTCTTCATTTAACAATACATCTTTTTCTTTACTCAAAATACTACCTCGTTTTGTTTTTCTTTAATTAGTTTCAAAAATTCCTCCATTGTAAGTGTTGATTGTTGTTTAGCTCTTCTATCTCTTAAAGCTACTTGATTATTATTTATTTCTTCATCTCCGATTACTGCTATATAAGGCACTTTTAACATTTCTGCATTTCTTATTTTTTTACCTAAAGTATCGTTTTTCTCATTAATATCAGCATCAACTCCAAGCTCTAATAATTCCTTTTGTAATGCTTTTGAATACTCAATATGCTTTTCACCTACTGGTAAAATCATAACTTGAATTGGAGCTATAAAGAATGGTAATTCTCCTGCTGTATGTTCAAGCAATATGCCTAAAAATCTTTCAAAACTTCCAAGTAAAGCACGATGAAGCATTACAGGGCGTTTTTTCTCATTGTTTTCATCTGTATATTCAAGCTCAAATCTTTCAGGTAGGTTAAAATCTACTTGAATAGTTCCACATTGCCATTTGCGTTTAAGTGCGTCTAGGATTTTAATATCAATTTTTGGACCATAGAAAGCTCCACCACCTTCATCAACTCCGTATTTAATACCTTCTTCATCTAAAGCTTCCATTAAAGCTTTTGTAGCAACTTCCCAAATCTCATCACTTCCTATTGATTTTTCAGGTTTTGTTGAGATTTCTAGTTCCCATTCAAATCCAAAAGTTACCATAATTTTTTTAGCAAAATCTAAAATCTCTTTTACTAAGGTTTTTATTTGACTTGGCATACAGAAAATATGGCTATCATCTTGAGTAAATTCACGAACTCTTAAAAGCCCGTGTAAAGCCCCACTCATTTCATGGCGATGAACCATTCCGTATTCAAAGAATTTAATAGGCAAATCTTTATAACTTCTACCTTCACTTTTATAGCAGAATACATGTCCTACGCAGTTCATTGGTTTTATTCCGTATTCTTGCTCATCAATTCTAGTAAAATACATATTTTCTTTATAGTTTGCATAATGTCCGCTTGTTTTCCAAACGCTAGAATTTAGCAATTCAGGGCCACGAACAGGCTCATAAAATCTAACTCTATGAGCTTTATATAAAATATGCTCTAATTTATTTCTAACTCTTGCACCATTTTTAAGCCATAATGGTAAGCCACCACCAATTTGCTCGCTAAATGTGAATAATTTTAAATCATTTCCTAGTTTTCTATGATCTCTTTTCTTAGCTTCTTCTATCATTGTTAGGTAGTCTTTTAAAGCTTCTTTTGTTGCAAATGCGATACCATAAATTCTAACTAGCATTTCATTTTTTTCATCGCCGCCTAAATAAGCACCTGCTAATTTTGTTAATTTAAAATTCTTAAGCATTTTGGTGTGTGGTAAATGTGGCCCACGACATAAGTCGGTAAATTCACCTTGAGAATATGTGCTAATTTCTCCACTTAAACGACTTAAAACTGCTTGTTTTAATTCATCGTTTTTAAACTTTTCGCAAGCAGCTTCATAGCTCATCGTATTTTTTACCATAGGAGAGCCTTTTTTCGCAAGTTCTTTCATTTTATCTTCAATTACTTTTAAATCTTCTTCGCTGATTTTTTCATCTACTTTAAAATCATAATAAAAACCTTCATCAACGCAAGGTCCTACGAAAAATTTAGCATTTTTATATAATTGTGTAATAGCTTCAGCTAAAAGGTGAGCACAGCTATGGCGAATGATTTCAAGTGCCATAGGACTATCATCATAGAAAATTGGCTCAAGTCCTGCTCCATCAGTGCTTAAAGTATCATAAATATTTTTATCTTTATCGTAATATCCTATTATTTCCATTATTAATCCTTTAAATTTTTATAAATTTCATTAAGATTTTTATACAAACTATCATAGTTTATATCATTTTGCTCTAGTAGTTCATATAAGATTACATTGTCTTCTTTACCATTCCAAAGTTTTTTATAAGTTCCATTTTTATAGCCGTTATCTTGGCGGAATTTATTTAAGACATTTTTACCAATGTAGATTTTATAAAGTCTTGTAAATTCTAACTCACAACTACACATTAGCTTTAAAAATATTTCTGTAATTTGCGTTATGTTTAGCTCTTTTGCACTACTTGTGTGAATTAATTCTCTTGAAAGTTCTAAAATATCATTTAAATTTTTATTTGTTTTATTGAATTTAAATTCTGAAATCGTGTTTATAAGTTCTTTTTGTTGATTTTGCATAATTGCAAGGCTTAAAATAAAATGCCAAATATCAACTAATTCAATTTGAATATTTTCTAAATCCCAACTAGCATCTATGCTTTTCCAATGTTTCCAAGGCATAGAATCAACGAGTTCAGCACATTCCATATAAATACAACGAGCAAAATCAATTAAGCGATTTTCCTTTGTATAACCTTTTTCCCAACCAATTCCGCAAGTTGCGTTATTTAAAGCTTGTTGTAAGCTTAACATATCATTAGTATATTGTAATTTCATCATCCCTTCTACATCAAAAAATATCAAAATACTAGCAAAATTATTTAACAATCAAGCGTAGTGCTAAAAATTTTTTTAACTTGTGCTTTAAAATATAAATAATCATCTTTAAAACTCACTTCGCAAATATCATTGCTTTTTGGATAAATAGTAGCCTTTTCATCAACTAATTTAAGCATTCTAGCATAATAAAAACAAGCGTTCATTCCAGTTCCACAAGCTAAAGTTTCTCCAACTCCACGCTCATAAGTTCTAACATATAAAACCCCATCTTTAAAAGTTGCGTAATTTACATTTGCATCATATTTTTCTCTTAAATATTTAGCATTTTCTTCGTTGTAGTTTTGCACTCCATCAAGAGTTACTAGGTGTGGCACACCTGTATCAATTAGGCAAAATACATTTTGAAATTCCACTAAATTTTCGTGTATAACCTTAGCTTTGGTTAGTCTAATTTCTACAAAATCATCATCAAAAATTGTCGCCTTAATAATCCCTGCACCAGTTAAAAAACTCATATTTTTATTTGCTAAATTTTGAGTGTAAGCAAAATGTGCCGCAGCTCTTGCACCATTACCACACATATTAGCTTTTGAGCCATCTTGATTGTAAAATCCCCAAGTAAAATCATAATCTTTATCATTTTTTTTGATTGCAATAAGCCCATCAGCACCTATTCCACTATGTCTATTACATAATTTTATGGCTAATTTACTTAAATAATTTTCATCTAAATTATCAGTTTGAAAAATAATAAAATCATTTCCATTTGCGTAGTATTTATGAAATTCCATGTTTTTCCTTTAGTTTTTGAATAAGTTTTAGCGAGTTATCTTTAAAATCTTCTAAATTACCATCGTTTTTGATTAAATAACTTGCAAATTTTATTTTTTTGTCTATATGTAATTGAGAATTTAATCTTAGTTTTGCTTCAAATTCTGTTAAATTATTTCTATTCATAAGTCTTGTTAAAGATAATTCATAAGGGCAATAAATCACAATTTTATTAAGCAAAAAATTATAATTGCTATTTTCAAAAAACAAGGGAATTTCTACAAAAATTATTTTATTTTTATTTTGTTTGATTTTTTTGAGAATTTCTTTTTTGATTTTTGAGTGCATTATTTTTTCTAATTTTTTCTTAGCTGTTTTATCATTAAAAATCACATTTGCCACTGCTTGTTTTTTTTCTTTTAAGAATTTGAAATAGGAATTTGAAATATTTAATTTTTTACGAATTTGTTTCCATTTGTAGCAAAAAACTTTTGAAGAAATTTCATCAGCACTAATGCAAAATATTTCATTTTCTTTAGCAATATTTAAAAATGTAGATTTACCACAAGCAATGCTAGATGTTATTACATAAATATTTTTAAAAAATAGGTGTTTTTTTATCTTAATTTTTCTTATCAAAACCGACTCTTTTTATCATTATCATAATATTATTTTTTAGATAATTTTGTTTATTTTCTTAAGCCTAATTTTAAGGCAATAATGTATTATTTAGGTTACTTTTTAAAATTTTAGTAAGGAGGCAGCCATGGAGAACAAAAGAAGAGCTTTTCTTAAAAAAGCATTAAGTGCTGGAGCTACCTGTGCTGTTGCTAGCGTAGGTTTAAATGCAGCAACAAGTAGCGAAAATAATAGCTCTGGTGTAGTATCTGGTCGTGCAAAGAAAAAAGAAGTGTTATATAAAAAGACCCTTCACTGGGAAAAATTTTATAAAATTGCATATTAATTTATAGAAAGGATTTAAATGCGTAATTTAGGTAGAAGAAGCTTTTTAAAACTTGCAGCAGTTGCAGGTGCAAGCACTACCGCATTTGGTGCGACAAACGCAACCTTAAAGGCAGATGAAAAAGTTAAAATGCCTTATGAAGGTAGTAAAAGTGTTCGCACAGTTTGCTCTATTTGTAGTGCTGGTTGTGGTATAGAAGCTGAAGTAGTAAATGGTGTTTGGGTTAGACAAAATAACGCAATAGACCATCCAATTTCACTTGGAAGTCATTGCTGTAAGGGAATTGACCAAATTGATTTAACCAAATCAAAATGTCGTGTTAAATACCCATTAAAAAGAGTTAATGGTAAATGGGAAAGAATTAGCTGGGAACAAGCTGTAAATGAAATCGGCGATAAAATGCTAGATATTAGAAAAGAAAGCGGTCCTGATAGCGTAATGTTTTTAGGTTCAGCTAAGTTTAACAATCAACAAGCATATTATTTTAGAAAATTTGCTGCATTTTGGGGAACAAACTCAATAGATCACGTAGCTAGAATTTGACACAGCGCAACAGTAGCCGGTGTGGCTAATACTTGGGGATATGGCGCTATGACAAATCACTTTGGTGATGTTGTAGGTAATACAAAATGTATGATTATGTTTGGTGCAAACTCAGCAGTTGCAAACCCTATTGGATTTAAGCATATTTTACAAGCTAAAGATAGAAATAATGCTCCTTTAATCGTAGTTGACCCTATTTTTACAAGAAGTGCAGCTCATGCTGATATTTATGTAAGAATTCGTCCAGGAACTGACATTGCATTTGTATATGGAATGTTAAATCTTATTTTTGAAAATGGTTGGGAAGACAAAGAAATAATCAAAAATAGGTCTTATGGAGTTGATTTAATTCGTGAAGAAGCTAAAAAATATACTCCTAGCGAAGTTGCTGATATTTGCGGATGTAGTGAAGAAATTCTAATTCAAGTTACAAAATTATTTGCGACTACAAAACCTGCTACACTATTTTGGTCATTAGGTATTACTCAACATTCAGTTGGTAGTTCAAATACTCGTATTTTAGCTATTTTACAATTAGTGTTAGGAAATATTGGAAAACCTGGTGGCGGAACTAATATTATTCGTGGTCACGATAATGTTCAAGGTGCAACAGATATGGGATGTTTAGCAGACACACTTCCTGCTTATTATGGCTTAGCTGAAGGTGCTTGGAAACATTTTTGCAATTTTTGGGGAGTTAGCTATGAAGATATGCAAAAACGCTTCGTAGATGATAGTGCAAATGGTGGCAAAAAATGGATGCACGAAAAAGGATTTAGTTTATCTCGCTGGTGGCAAGGTGTTAAAGGCGTAGTTCCTTATGGCACGGATACAACTCATTCAAATGCTCCTGTTAGAGTTCTTTGGGTTCAAGGAACTGGAATTACTTCTATGGCTCACACTGTTAAAATTCAAGAAGCACTTAAAAAACTTGATTTAATAGTAGTTGCTGAACCATTTGTAAATGAAGTTGCAGTTTTAGCAGATCGCCCTGATGGAATTTATATACTTCCTGCTTCAACTCAATTTGAAACAGAAGGGTATGTAACAGCTACAAATCGTTCTATGCAATGGAGAAGTCAAGTAGTAAAACCAATTTATGAAAGTAAAGAAGACCAAGAGATTATGTTTATGTTTGCTAAGAAATTTGGCTTTTATACAGAATATACTCGTGGTATGAAACTTGAACTTCAAAATCATAAATTAGTTCAGGTAATTCCTGATGATGTTGATGCGAAATGGCCTGATGATGCTACAAGAGAAATGAGTAATGGTTTATTATCAATTGGTCTTCGTGGTATTAGTGCAGAGCGTTTAAGAAAACATCAAGCAAATTGGGCTAATTTTGACCCTGATACTTTAATGGGTATTGGTGGAGATGTAAAAGGCGAATATTATGGCTTACCTTGGCCTGTATGGGATGCAAAACACCCTGGAACTGCTATTTTATGGAACCCAAATGTGCCTTATGAAAAAGGTGGAATGGGCTTTAGAAATAGATTTGGACTTGAGCATAATGGAGTTAGTCAGTTAGCTGATAATTCATTCACTCCTGTTGGTTCTAAGGTTAAAGGTGGTTATCCTGAAATTAAAAAAGATAATATTGAGCAAGTATTTGGTATTACATTAAGTGATGAAGAAAAAGAATTAATGGGTAATTCTTGGAGCACAGATATTTCAGGAATTATATTAGAAAAATGCCGTGAAAAAAGTGCTTGTTGCTTAGGAAATGCAAGAGCTAGAACTATAGTTTGGGAATTTAGCGACCAAATTCCAAAACATAGAGAGCCAGTGCATTCACCAAGATGGGATTTGGTGCAAAAATATCCAACATTTGACGACCAAACAACTCCAAATTTCCGTGTTACTACAATGTTTAAGAGCGAGCAACAAAAACAAGACTGGAGCAAGGATTTTCCTATTATCATTAGCTCAATGCGTTTAGTAAATCTAAGTGGTGCTGGTATGCTTGAGAGAACTAGTAAATATTTAGCTGATATTACACCTGAAATGTTTGCTAATGTTCATCCAGAGCTTGCAATGCAACACAATATTGGCGATGGAGAAATGATGTGGATACATAGCCCGCAAGGAACTAAGATTAAAGTAAAATGTATTCACAATAGAAGTGTAACTCCAGATAGAATTTGCTTACCTTACAACTTCGCTGGTGTTTTACAAGGAGTTGATTTAAGTCATAACTATCCAGAAGGCACTAAACCTTATACAATAGGCGAAATGTCAAATACGGTTACAAACTATGGTTTTGATCCAAATACACAAATTAGCGAATTTAACGCTGGACTTTGCAAGATAGAAAGGGCATAAAAATGGCTAGAATGAAGTTTTTTGTTGATAAAAATCGTTGTATTGGTTGTTTTGCTTGTCAAGTTGCGTGTTCAAGCGGACATGAAGTTCCTGTTGGTATTAAAAGAAGAAAAGTAATTACTTTAAATGATGGTATTGAAGGCAAAGAAGTGTCAATGACAATAGCATGTCAGCATTGCACTGACGCACCTTGTGCTCAAGTTTGCCCTGTTAAATGCTTTTATATTCGTGAAGATGGTATCGTATTACACGATAAAAAAGAATGTATTGGTTGTGGTTATTGCTTATATGCTTGTCCATTTGGTGCTCCACAATTTCCAAGAGATGGAGCATTTGGAATTAAAGGCGAAATGGATAAATGTACAATGTGTGCAGGAGGTCCTGAAGAGACAAATAGTGATGAAGAAAGAGAACTTTACGGACAAAACCGCATAAGCGAAGGAAGAGTGCCTATTTGTGCTGCTGTATGTGCTACAAATGCACTTTTAGTTGGAGATGAGAGCGAAGTTTCTAATGTATATAGAAAGCGTGTTTTAACTAAAAATGCAAATGTTAATTTAAGTAATATGTTTATTTAATTTAAATTAGGAGAGATGATGGAATTTTTAATTTTTGTTGGAGTTTTACTAGCTTTAATAATAGTCATTTTAATAAAGTCTATAATTATAGTATCGCAAAGCGATATTGTAATAGTTGAGCGATTAGGTAAATTTCACAAAGAATTAAGTGGAGGATTTCATTTAATCTTTCCTTTTATTGATATGGTTAAATCAATAATTACTATTAAAGAGCAACTAATAGATATAGAAAAACAACAAGTTATTACAAAAGATAATGTAAATATTTTAGTTGATGGGATAGTTTTTCTAAAAGTAACAAATGGAAAAATGGCATTTTATAATGTTGAAAATTATAAAAAAGCTATATCAAATTTAGCTATGACAACTCTTAGGGGCGAGATTGGCGGTATGTATCTTGATGATACTTTAAGTAGTCGTGATAGTTTAAATAGTGCTTTGCAAATTGCACTTGGAGATGCTGCTGATAACTGGGGTGTAAAAATTATGAGAGTGGAAATTTCTGAAATTTCTGTTCCTAGTGGCATAGAAGAAGCAATGAATTTGCAAATGAAAGCTGAAAGAGAAAAAAGAGCTATAGAATTAAATGCTGAAGCACAAAAAGTAGCACTTATAAAAAACGCTGAAGCATTAAAGCAAGAGCAAGTTTTAAATGCTGAAGCAATAGAAAGAATGGCTGATGCTAAAAAATACGAACAAATTGCATTAGCTCAAGGTCAAAAAGAAGCTATGAATAACATAAATGAAGCAATGGCACAAAACATTAATGCAGCTGAGTTTTTATTAGCTAAAGGCAGAGTAGAAGCATTTTTAGCTTTAGCAAAAAGTGAAAATAAAGATAAAATATTAGTTCCTTATGAAAGCACTGAATTAATAGGAGCTTTAAGTGTATTAAAAGAATTTGTAGGCAAAAAATGAGTAGCTTATATTTACTTTGTATAGGAATATTTTTAGGAATTTTAGAATTATTAGTCGGTAGTTTTTATATAATATTTTTTGCTATAGGATTTATTATTGTCGGTGCAATTAATTTAATAAAGCCATTAGATTTAGAATTACAAATAATATTAATTGCTGTTATATCTCTTGTTTTACTTATAATTTTTAAATTTTTTGTTAAAACTAAAAAAGTAGAGAATTATGACGATGATTTTTTAAATACTCAAGGCGAAGGCGTTGTTAAAAATGGTATGATTTATTATAAAGGCTCATTTTGGCAAACAACTGATAATTTAACCTTAAAAGAAGGTGAAATTGTAAAAATTGAAAAAATCCACAATAATAAAGTAAAAATTAAACAAGATTAATTTTTATAACTTTCAATAATATTTTTTAATTTATAAAATACAACCACAAACAATAATATTACATAACTTAAACCATAAATGCTACATAAATTACATAATAATGCAAATTGAAATTCTATGTTTGATTATTTTTTATAATCAAACATAATTTAAGTTATATTTAATTTATACAAATTATCTTCCAAGAGATAGAGCATTTGGAATTAAAGGTGAAATGGATAAATGTACAAAGTATGCTGTTGTATGTATTATAAATACACTTTTAGTTGGAGATGAGAGCGAATTTTAATTTATATAGAAAGCGTGTTTTAACTAAAAATGCAAATATAAATCTAAGCAATATGTTTATTTAAGCTTTAGCCCCTTTTTTAGCACTGATTCCTATTTTAAATTCTTTAAATTTTATTTAATTTATAACAAGTAAAAACCCTAAATTAAAAGTATTAAAACATATAATCAAAGTAATAGCTAATTTAAAAATCACAATTGCTAATTAACAAATTAGTTTCAATTTAAAAACAATTTAAGAAATAATTTTATATAATGATTATGAAAATTCTTTTCATTATAAATTAAAAAAAAGGTATTTAATGTTAAACTTAATGCAAATTGGTGGTTTATTTATGTGGCCTATTTTTGTTCTTTTAGTGCTTAGTTTTGCTGTGATATTAGAAAAAATAACAAATATATATTTATGTCAATTTTCTTTTAATAATAATTTTAAAATCAAAATAAAAAAAGCAATATATGATAAAAATTTAATTGAATTAAAAAATATATGTTCAAATAAAAATTCTATATCAAATAGCATACAAAAAGCTATAAATATATACGAAAAAAATAATTTAAATGAATTTGAATTAGAAAATATTCACTTTAATGAAATAAAAAAACTTGAGAAGAATGGTTTTATCTTAGGTATAAGCATAAGTATATGTCCTCAGCTTGGTCTTTTAGGAACCGTTACTGGTATGATTTCTTCATTTGCAGCTCTTAGTAAAGAAGCAAATGAAGAATTAGTAGCGGCTGGAATTAGTGAAGCTTTATATACAACTGCATTCGGATTAATTGTAGCTATTTTTGCTCTTGTATTTCATATCATTTTCAATAAAAGAATTGATTATTTAAATAACGAAATCTACCTTAATTTAAATTATTTTAATAAGGCTTTTAATGAGAAGAATAAATAGAAAAAAACCTGAATTTATAGAAATTTCTATGTTGAATTTGATAGATGTTATTTTTATATTACTTATATTTTTTATGCTAAGCACTACATTTTCTAAATACTGGCATTATGAAATAAGTCTACCAAAAACAAATAATAGCGAAAACACAACTAAAGAAAATAATATAAAAGAAGTGATCTTAAATAAAGATTTAAACTTATACATAAAAAACAATAAAGATTTAATTTTTATAGATGATATAAACAAATATATAAAATCTTCAGATATTGTCTTATTAAGTGCTGATAAAGAAATAAGCTACGACAACTTAATTAAAACAATATCTATTATTAAAAATTCAAACATTAATAAAATCAAATTAAATATAGAAAGGTAAAAAAATGAAAAAAACTATTTTAGCATTTTCATTAATTGGTGCATTATATGCTGATACTTTGCTTGATACTCAAGTAATTAGCGATAGTGGATTTAGCGATAGCTTAGCTGATGTTAGCTCAAACTTATTTGTCATAAATAAAGAAGAGTTAAATAAAAAGAATTATCACGATTTAGGAGAAATTTTATCTTATCTTCCTAGTGTTTCTTTAAATCCTGTAGGTATAGGCAGTGCAATTGATATTAGAGGTCAAGGAAGTAGAGCTAATGCAAGGGTAAAAATCTTGTTTGATGGAGTTAGTCAAAACGCATTAGATACATCACATCTTGGAATTCCTTTTAATACAATAAGCGTAAATGATATTGAGCAAATTGAGGTTATTTCTGGAGGAGGAAGTGTAGTTTATGGAAATGGCACTAGTGGTGGTGTTGTCAATGTAATTACAAAATCAAGCTTAAAAAAAGATTATGCAAATCTTACTCTTGGGTTTGGTTCTTTTTCTCATAAAAGTATAGGAGCAAGTGCTGGTGCAAATATAAATGATAAAATATATTCTCATTTTGGAATTAATTATATAGATGAAAAAGGATATCAAAGAGCAGATTTAAATAAACTTTTAAATACTGATATTGGGTTTAAATTTAAACTAACAGACTATCAAAATTTAGATATCAATGCAAATTATATGCATAATGAATATAGAAAAAGTCAAGCTTTAACCGAGCAAGAAATTGAACAAGATAGAAGATATGAAGGAATAATTTGTACTCAATATGAAATTTCAAGATTTGGCTTTATTTGCAAAAATCAAATTCTAGCAAGTCAAGATTCAACGAAAACTAGCAGTAGAAAGAACTATAATCTAAAATATAGTAATGAAATTAATGAAAATATTTTAACAGAATTTATGGCTTATTTGCAAGATAATAACTATGAAGATAAACAATTTTTTGATAGAAAAATAGGGGCTAATGCTAAAACAAAACTAAACTATGATTTTTCAAATACAATATTAGGATATGAATATTTATATGCAAAAGGCAAAAGAGCTTCTACAACAACAAATATAGTTAAAAAAGATACTCATTCTATTTATGCAATAGAACAATTAGATTTTAATCCGTTTGGAATTGATATTGGTGCAAGACTTGAAAATTCTAAATACAATATAAATAGAAGTGATGGAATAGCTACAATAAACGATTTAAAAAACACAAACAACTATGGTGCAAATATTGTTTTATCTCATAAATTTATGGATACAAATAGTGTGTATTTTAAATTTGAACGTGGGTTTAATTCTCCATCTCCTTACGAATTAACCGATAAAGCTGATGGAAAAAACTATTCTATTAATAATTTAAAATCAGAAGATTATTTAAATTATGAATTAGGATTAAAAGGTTTAGTATTTGACCAATATGCAAGTATAAGTTTATTTTATACCCTAACAAACAATGAAATAAATGTAAATATGAGCCATTATCCTGTTGTTAAATGGACTTATGAAAATATTGCTAAAACAAAAAGATATGGAGTTGAAATAAGCTTAAATCAAAGCTTACTTGATGATAAATTAAACCTGTTTGAAACCTTTTCATATATTGATGCTAAAGTAGTTAAAGACAATTTAAACAAATACAAAGAAGGACAAAAAATACCAAATGTATCACCTTACAAAATCAGCCTAGGAGCAAATTATAAAATAACTGACAAGTTAAGCGTAAATGCTGATTATAGGTTTTATTCTAAAACAAATTGGGATTATTTAAACAATAATACACAATTAGAAAAGAAAGCTTATTCTTTAGTTGATGTTGGATTAAATTATGACTTTACCAAAAATATAAGTTTAAGTTTAGAAGCAAAAAATATCTTTAATACAAAATACAATCTAAACTGCAGTGGCCAAACTTGCCAAGTTGCACCTACAAGCACTTATTATATGCAAGTAAAAGCGAGATTTTAAACAATGAAAAAATCATTATTTCTAGCTTTAATTAGTATTATATGTATGTTATTATCGCTTGGAATTAGTTCACCTCAATCTAATTTCGGCTTTCAAGCATTATATAGACTAATAAGCTTAAATAATGATTTAAATGATTTAGATATTTTGTATCAAATATTTATAGAATTAAAAGCACCTAGAATACTATTAGCATTTATAGTTGGTGCTTTATTATCTAGTAGTGGAGCAGTTATTCAAGGATGTTTTTTAAATCCACTAGCTGATCCTTATATAATAGGAATAGCATCGGCTGCTACATTTGGTAGTTTAATTGCATTTATGTTTAATTTAAGTGAGATTTATTTTGGACTTTTTGCATTTTTATCTTGCATACTTTTTACATTTTTTATATTTTCTATTTATAAAAAAAATCAAAATATGGCAACTTTATTAATTTTAGGAATAGCCACTTCAACACTATTGGCCTCTATAACATCTTTTTTTATATATTTAATAGGAGAAGATAGTTTTAAAATAAGTGCTTGGCTAATGGGATACTTAGGTAATGCAAATTGGAATATAGTAATAATTGTATATATTGCAAGCATAATATGTATTTTGTATTTTTATATTAAAAGATATGAACTTGATTTGTTATTATGTGGAGATGAAGAAGCTAATTCTTTAGGGCTTAATGCAAGTAAAAGCAAAAAACTATTTTTAATAATTGCATGCATTGCAGTTGCTTTTTCTGTAGCTTTTTGTGGGCTTATAGCATTTATTGGTTTAATTATCCCTCACACATTAAGAATGTATTTTAAAACTTCATCTAATAAAATAATAATTCCATATTCAATATTTATAGGGGGAATTTTTTTATTATTTTGTGATAACTTAGCATTTAATATATTATATCCCATAGAAATTCCTGTAGGCATTATTACTTCATTTTTTGGAGTTCCTTTATTTATATATTTAGCTTTAAGGAAAAACTATGCTTGAAATTAAAAATTTTTCATTCTCGTATCAAGACAAAATAATTTTTAGCAATTTAAATATAAATTTTAGTTCATCAAATTTTATAGGTTTAATGGGTAAAAATGGTTGTGGTAAAAGCACTTTAATTAAATGTATAATCAATTTGCTTTCATATAAAGGCGAAATTAGTTTTAAAAATAAAAATCTAAAACTCTTAAATCATAAAGATTTAAGTAATTTAATCTCTTATGTTCCACAAAAATCAAATCAATTTATGCCTATTAGCGTGAGTGATTTTATAATGATGGGCTTATTTAGTAAAAACAATTCATTTTATATACAAAATGATTACAAAAAACTTGATGAAATAATGGAATTTTTAAATATACAAAACTATAAAAATAATCTTACTAATAATTTAAGTGGTGGAGAATTTGCAAAAGTAATGTTAGCAAGAGCTTTAATAAAAAAACCAAAAATTTTATTATTAGATGAAATTTGTGCTCCACTTGATATTAATTACTCTATATTTTTAATGCAATTATTAAAAGACTTAGCAAAGGATGGTTTGCTTATATTAATGGTAATACATGATTTATTCACAAGTATTAGATTTTGTGATGAGATAGCTTTTGTTAAAGATAAAAATATTTTATTTTACGACAAAACAAGAATAGTTTTTAATAAAGAAAACATTAAAAATATTTTTGAATTTGATTGTGATATTTATGAAAATAAAAATAATTTAAATGTTATATTTTAGGAGAAAAAATGAAAAAAATTTTATTAAGTTTATTAATTTTAGTTAATTTAAATGCAAATAAATTAGTTGTCTTAGAACCTAGTGCTGTAGAAATATTATATGAGCTAGATAGTTTTAATAATATTTTAGCTATAGCTAACACCACCACTTCTACCATTTATCCAGAAGATAAAACAAAACTATTACCAAGCGTAGGAACATACACAAGACCAAACATTGAAAAAATAATAGAATTAAAACCTGATGTTGTAATAACAAGTCAACATTCATTAGGATTAGAAAAATTAAAAGAATTTAATATAAAAATTTTAGATTTTAAAGCTAATTCTTTCAAAGAGCTAAAAAACAATATTGCTAAATTAGGAGAAATTACAAACAAAAAAGATAAAGCGCAAGAAATCATCAAAGAATTTGAATTAGGAATTAAAGAATTTCACAATCTTGCAAAAGATAAAACAGCTATGTTTATTTTCTCATCAAACCCTATAATGTTATTTTGTGATAACAATTTAGCAAATGATGTTATTAAAGCTTTTGGTATGAAAAATATATGTGATTTAAAAGAACAAACGCCAATAGTAAATAAAGAATATATAATAAGTAAAAATCCTGATTATATTTTTTATTTTAATGACGGAGATTTAAAAATTATAAGCAATTTTTTAAAACATACTAAAGCATTCAAAAACAATAATCTAATAAAAACAAATTCTTCATCAATACTTAGGGCAAGTCCGAGAATTATTATAAATATGAAAGAATTGTCAAAGGAATTATAATGAGATTTTTTATAATTTCTTTGATAATAAACATTGTCGCACTAACGATACCACTTAGCACTGAAGAAATTATAATTGATAATAAAAAAATTAATATTGAAATAATTGAAACAAAAAAAGAAGATTTTGTAAATAATCAAAAAATCCTTCAAGAAGAGATTTTCAACCAACAAAATAATTTATCAGAGCAAGTTATACAAAAAGAAATAAATATAAAAAATACAAATTTAAAAGCAAATAAAAAAGTAAAAATTAAAAAAGAAGCAAAACAAGATACTAAAAGCACAAGCAATACAGCAAATGAAAACAAAGAAGAAACTAAAGAAAATCTTATTACTAACAATCAGATTAATATGGTTAAAGAATATCCTAAAAATACAAATTCACAATTTTGCAAAAGCAATATAATTTTTAATGAACTTGATAATTCTTATCCTAAAAAAGCAAAAATGTTAAAACTTGAAAGGATAAGTAAAGTTAGCGTTAGATTTAGCATTTCAAACAGCGGAATAAATATTTTAAGCATTACTGGAAATGACTTCTTTGCAAATCATACAAAAAAACTAATTTTAGATATGAAATACAAAATACTAGATAATCAAGCTTTAGGCTGTGTATTTTTAAAAAATATAGAATATAGGATGAATTAATGGTTGTTTTATATCTTAGCAAAAATAATAGCAGTAAAAAAATAGCCTTAGAAATCGCTAAACTTTTAAATATTGATTGCTTTAATTTAGAGCATTATAAAGACATTGATAAGCATAAGTATATTTTCTTAGTATTTTGGTTAGAAAAAGGCAATATCACAAGCAATATGCCAAAAATACAAAATAAGATTTTAGGCATAATTTTTACTTGTGGAGCAGATAAAAACAGCGAGTATATAAAAAATAAAAAAGAAATGTTTTTTAATATTTTTAATGAAAATAATCAAGTGCTAGGCATACAAGCAGTAAATGGAGCTATTAGTGATGAATATATAAATAATGCAAAAAAATTAGCTAAAGAAAACCCTAATTATATTATTACAAAAGAAAAGGAGAAATTATGGAAAAATAGCAAAAAACATCCCGATGAAAACGATTTAAAAATAACAAAAAACTTTACAATTTATATTAAGGAAAAAATCATGAAATTACAACAAGCAAAAGAACATATGAATAAAGACCATAAAGATTCTTTATTTAGACTAGTAAAGCATCATACAAATAAAGATGCTCAAAATGTGGAGTTAATAGATATAACTTATAGCGGAATGGATATTTTGTATGATGGAGAAATTTTACATTTAGATTATAAAACTAAGGCTAGTGAAGATACACTTCATTATAGTGTAATAGAACTAGTTAGCGAAACAAAAATAAATTCTAATAATTTAGATGAAGAAATAAAAAATTTTAAACATTCTTTTAAAAGTGTAAATATTGCTAGTGTTAGCAAAGATAATCAAGTTATTTGCTCTTATGCTCCAATAATTTTTAAAAATGATGAAATGTTTATTTTCATAAGCGAAGTTGCTGAACATTTTTCAAGTATTAAAAACAACCTTAACAATATAGAAATAATGTTTTTAGAAGATGAGAGTAAAGCTAAAACAATATTTGCAAGAAAAAGGCTCAAATATCAAGTAAATGCAAAAATAGTTGATGATAGAAGAGAAGAATTATTTGAAGTTTTAAAAGAAAAATATGGAAATGAAGTAAATATTTTTAGCAAAATGCTAGATTTTCATTTTATACAATTAAGTATAAAATCAGGTAGATTTGTAAAAGGCTTTGGTGCTGCTTTTGATATAGATTCTAATAATAAAGCTGCTGAAGTTAGATTAAATATGCCGCATAAATTACATAATAATGCAAATTGAAATTCTATGTTTGATTATTTTTTATAATCAAACATAATTTAAGTTATATTTAATTTATATAAATTATCATCACGACTTGCTTAGGCAAAATTATTTTTTTAAGGAGATGTCATGGCTAGACACATTACGGGGGGGGGTATTTAAGCTCTCATTAGTTGCGAGTGCATTAATTCTTAGCACTAGCTTAAACGCAAAAAGCGTTAATTCAAACGAAGTTGGAAAAGAAGAAAATCTTTATCTAATTAATTCAAGCAATGCTACTAAAGATATAACTACAGAAAAAGACAAATATCAACAGATTGGTTTTGATAACAAAGGAATTGATCCAACACCAGAGCAAAGAATTACTTTAAGTGGTAATATTACAAATGATGGAGTAAGCCTTATAAGAGATTTTAAAGGTGATGTACTTGAAAATACTTCGGGGATAATTAATGGAACCATTACCAATAATGTTTCTACTCAAAGTGTGCCAAAAGCTTTAAGAGATTATTATTACAATAATCCTGAAAGTATTCAAGGACAAAAAGAAGAAATCTTAGAATTTGCTAAAGACCTTGAGAGAGTTCAAGCAGTTACCGGTAAAAATATTAATATGGTTATAGATACAGCTAAGATTACTTCAGATATTGTAAATAATGGTGGTCTTTATGTAACAGATAGTGGATTAAAATCAGTTACTAATAATGGAGTGCTTTTTGTAGATTGGTCAGGTATTATTAATGAAGGTGGCGTAGCTATTAGTGGCAATGGAGATGTGATTTTAGAAGATGCAGAAATAAAAGGCACATTAAATGCTAAAGACCTTTATGTTATGGGAAAACCAAAAAAAGAAAGCACTCCTTATGTAGCTAGAAAAACTAGCCAACCTCAAAACGATCATGTTACAAGTGTTAATGATGTAAATACCACAAACTTAGCTAAATTTGAAACTTCTATTGTAAAAGGTAAAGTTACAGCAAATACTAAAGCAAGTGCAAATAATTCATTCTATGGCTTTAACACAACTTTTCAAGGTGCGATTGATAATCAAAACGGCAAAGCTAGATTTATCCTTTCGGATATTCAAAATGGAGTTAAGAGTAAAGGCGATATAGAAATTTATGGAACAAAAATAAATGGTAATGTAGAAACTGATGGAAAATTCATAAGTGGAGCTCATCAAAAAGAATTAGCAAACAAGTATTTCTCAACTCTTTTAAATAGCGAAAAAATAGCAAGTGCTGAAGATATGAAGAGACTTGATGAGATAATGAATAATGAAGAAAAGTTCTTACCACTGATTAAAGCAGCAACTTCAAATTCTCATGATATTGATAGCACTACATTTTATAAAGACGCTTTAAAATATGTAGATAGTGAAGAGATGGAAACTGGTGATTTGATAGCTAATGGTGGTATTGATACAACTGGTTTTGAAATGAGTGGAGATGGGGTTGTAAAAGTTACTAAAGGCGATATAAATACTATTGTTAGTAGTTTTGAAAATACAGGCGGTGTTTATATTACAGAAGGTAATTTAAATGCTAATAACTCAAGTTTTGCAAGTGATGTAAATATTGCTAAGGGCGATTTAAAAGCTTTAGGAAATTTATTAGAAGAAAAAAGAGATGAAAGTGGCGAAAGAGTAAAAGATAAAAACGGCAATCAAGAGTATAATCCTGCATTTTCTTATATTGACAATGATGAAGCTAAAAACACAATGTCAAGATTTGCAAATATCAATGTAAATGATGGAAATATAAGCCTAACAAATACTTATGCAGAAAATATCATAGCAAACGATAAAGCTACAAGCTCTAAAACAATTACTCTTAAAAATGCAGTTATAAATAAACTTACACACGGAACAAATCTAAAAGACGCAGAGTTTAATGTAAATGCAAATAAAGCTTTATTTAGAGAAAGCGTTACAAACTACGGCTCAATCAATGCTGTTAGTTCATCATTTGATAAAGATGTTAAGGCTAGAAATCTAAGCTTAAGTGGTATCGTTGAAGATGTAGAAAGGCTAGATAAAAAAGCAGGAGAGTATCACGGAGAGATTAGCTATGACGCTAATATCGCAGCTTCAAATAATCTAAGCTTAACAGGTATAGAGAGTGCTTATAAATTAGATAAGAGTGCTAATACAACTCTTTTACAAGCAAAAGATATAAATATCAATAGTTCAGCTATCAAAGCTCAAGTTATAGGTAATGCTGATATTAGTGATGATTTAACTACTGGTGTATTGGCAAATCAAGTTAGTGCTGCGAATTTTTATAAAGACCCTATCTCAAAAGGTTCAAGCATTAATTTAAATAACGCTATTGTATTTGGCGATATGAAAGCTGATAAATTAAATGCGAATAATTCTAAGATTACAGGTAGAATTTTAGCAAATGATTTAAATGCAAGTAATAATACATTTATTATGGGTGGCACAAACAATACATTCTTAGGCACAATGATTGCAAGAAATAGCACAAGTGGTAAGGCAAATGAAATAGGATTACTTGGTTTAAGTGTAAATAATGGCAAAGCTGATGCAACTAATCTAGCAAATCTTCCACTAGCTTTATTAAAGATTGGAAATGGAAATGCAACAGCAGAAGACTTCGTTACAAAAATCGGAGTTTATGATGGTCTAAGTGTATATTCATTAGATAAGAAAAATATCTTAAGCGGGACATTAAAGCAAGGAGATGAGGATTATATTTATTATTCAGTTGTAGCAAATCCTGTTAATGCGGCTGCAAGTAGGGCTGATGCTAGTAAGACAAGTGATAATTTTAGTGCTGATAGCAAAAGTGGTGCTGATAAGAGTATCTTAGATAATGCAAACTCAAGTGTAGGTGCAATTGCTCAAAAAGCAAATGAAGTTGCAAAAGGAACTGCAAGTGATGAGGTAATGGCAAATGCTAATAAAGTTGCAAATGATACAAGCAAGATTGTAGCAAGTGAAACTAGCCTTGATAAAGCAATTGAAGAAGCACAAAAAGATATTAAAAACGCTGCAATTGAAGAAGCTATTAAAGTAGGGTCTAACATTAATGGTAATGAGATTGAACTTACTTTAAAAGGTGCTAATACTAAGGCTTTAACAGATGCAAAAAATATGCTAAATCAGACTTATTATTCTTATGTTAGCGAATGGAACAATCTAAACAAAAGAATGGGCGAACTAAGAAATAATGATGGCAAAAATGCTGGAATTTGGATTAGAAGTTTTGGTGGCGAAGGCAAGATTGATAGTGCTAAAATAAAATACTATGAAGTGCAATTTGGTGCAGATAAGCAAACTAGCACAAATTATGGCGAATTATATTCAGGTGTAATGGCAAATATAGGTCAAAGCACAAGTAATTCAAGTAATTCTAAGGTGAAAAATCACGGCATTGGTGCTTATGTTAGCTTAGTTGGTAATGATGGCTTATTTATTGACGCTACAGCTAGATACACCAATCATAAATCAACATTTAAAGATAATGTTTGGTTAGGCGATTTAAAAGATAGCGGAAGTGGGTTTTTAGGTAGCGTTGAGGCTGGATATAGAATGGGAAGTGATTTTTATCTTGAGCCTAGTGCTGAATTAATCCTTGGATATGTTCCTATGGCTAATTTAAAGGGTAATGATAAAGTTACTTTAAAAAGCGAAGGTAAATTTATGGGAGCAGCAAAAGTTGCTTTAAGTGCTGGTGCAAATATTAATGATACTTTTGGTTTAAGAGCTAGTGTTGGCGGGGCGTTTGATTTAAATAACACTCCTGCTATAACTCTAAGCGATGGCACAACTACAAGAGTTGAAAAAGGCTTTAAAGATAGTCGTGGATTTGCAAGTGTAGGAGCTAATTTTAACTTAGGTAAAAATACTAAGTTTAGCTTAGATGCTGAAAAATCATTTAGTGGAAAATATAATACAAACTACAATATAAACGGAACTTTAAGATATTCGTTTTAAAAAATAGCCCTAGAAATAGGGCTTATTTTGATAATTTATTTTCTATATATTCATCTACACTTTTTTTGAATTTTATTGGTTCTCCAATAAAAGGAACAGGTGCAGAAGAACCAGCACCATTTATAAATATTGTGCCAAAATTAAAAATCCTACCAAGAATTCCTTGACCAACTCTGATACTTTCTATTTTTTCTAATCTTAGCTCTATTGTATCTCTTCTAATAAAGCCAAATTTAGCTATAACTTTTCTATTTGTTAAAGCAAGTTCTGTTGTTGTAATGATAATGAACATACGAAGTAAAAGAAAGATTATAAATATAGCAATAAAAGGATGAATAGCAATACTTAAAATTGCTAAAACTAAAATAGCAAATAAATCTCCTATAAAAGCAAAAACACTAACTTTGGCTTTTAAAACAACGCTTTCATCTGTGCCTAAAACTTGTTCTACATAAGACATAAAAACTCCTTTTAAAAAATTAAAAAAAGTATTATACCCCCCCCCATTTTTAATTCTAGCTTAAATGATAAATATATTTTGTGTTTAAATTTATAAAGAATTTGAATTAATAATTTTAATATTTTTAAAAGTTTTATAATAACTTAAATTTAGGTTTTTATAAGTATATTTTATTGTTGCTTTTAGTAATGTATTTTTAAAATATTTGTAGTTATTATTGAGTTAGAAAATATTTATACAAAAATTAATTTGACCTATTAAAAAACTTGGGAAAATTGATTTATCTTAAGCGAAATTAAATGGCGCGGCGGACGGGGCTCGAACCCGCGACCTCCGGCGTGACAGGCCGATATTCTAACCAGCTGAACTACCGCCGCAACCGAATTTAATGAATGGTGGTCGCTATAAGACTCGAACTTATGACATCCACCTTGTAAGGGTGGCGCTCTACCAACTGAGCTAAGCGACCATGGCGACCCTTGAAAGATTTGAACTCTCGTTTCCAAACGGAGAGAATGGCGTCCTGAGCCACTAGACGAAAGGGTCTCAAACCTGGATCAAAAAAATGGTGTCCTGTGCTGGATTCGAACCAGCGGCCCCCTCATTAAAAGTGAGATGCTCTACCTGCTGAGCTAACAAGACTTAAAATAAAAATAAGTTTGGATTATACATTTTAAAACTTAAATTAAAATTAATATTAAAATAATTTATAATATTTATACTAAATCTCTTGAAAATAAAGAAGATTTGAATAATCAAGTTTATAAAAATATTGTAAAAATTTTAATTAATAAGTTAAATAAATATACTTGCAAGATTTTATAACAAAAATATACTTAATTAAATTCTTTTATAAATAGTAATATGATTTGAATTTTATAAATTCTTATAATCAATTCCATCAAAATAAGCTAAAGCACTACCCCAAGTAAATCCGCCGCCAAATGCGTCTAAAAGCATTAATTTGCCATTTGTTAAACGACCTTGTTCGTAAGCTTCATTGATAGCTATTGGAATTGACGCAGCTGAAGTATTACCAAATTTATCAACACATACAACACATTGCTCATCGCTTAAGCCAAGTTTTTCTTGAACATAAGAGATAATTCTAAGATTTGCTTGATGTGGTATAAATAAATCTATATCACTTGTTTTAAGTTTGTTTTTATCTAATAAATACGACACATCATCTGATAATGTTTTAACAGCTACCTTAAATACTTCATTGCCTTTCATTTCAAGTTTAATAGGCTCTAATTGTTTTGTTTGATTTGAACGCTTAGTGCATAATAAATCTTTAAATTCTCCATCGCTTCCTGTATGAATATCTATAATTCCTTTACCTTCACTTGCACTTACAACGCAAGCTCCAGCACCATCTCCAAATAAAACACAAGTAGTTCTATCTGTATAATCAAGAACAGAAGATATTTTTTCAGCTCCTATTATTAATACATTTTTTTTAGCACCACTTTCAACCATAGAACGAGCAAGCTCAAGCATATAAATAAATCCAGAACAAGCAGCGCTTATATCAAACGCACTTACACCTTTTAATCCAAGTTTATTTGCTACAACTACCGCAGTTGATGGCATAGTAAAATAATCAGGACTTAATGTAGCTACTATTATTAAATCTATCTCATTAGTTTGAATTTTAGCTCTTTGTATAGCTTTTATAGCTGCTTTATATGCTAAATCGCTAGTGTTTTCAGTTTCACTAGCAATATATCTTTGCTTAATTCCTGTTCTTTTTAATATCCATTCATCACTTGTATCTAAAAAACTTTCAAAATCTTTATTTGTTAGTGTTTTTTCTGGTAAATACGAAGCAATACTTTTAATGCAAGCTTTTAATTTCATCTTCAATCACTTTATTTACATTTGAATTAGCAAATTTTAAAGCTTGAAAAATTGCATTTTTTATAGCTTCTTCATTGCTTTTTCCGTGGCTAATGATAGCACATCCATCAATTCCTAATAATGGAGCTCCACCATACTGGTCGTAGTCTAAATGCTGTTTTAAAGCATTAAATGCACCTTTGCTAAGCATATAACCAAGTTTTGACAATGATGATTTTTTAATCTCATTTTTTAACAACTTAGCAAAAATGCCTACAGCACCTTCTGCAGTTTTTAATAATATATTTCCAGTAAATCCATCGCAAACTACCACATCACATTCTCCAGCAAATATATGTCCGCCTTCAACATTGCCCATAAAATTGCTTAAATGTTCTCTTAATAATTTATGTGTGTCTTTTGTAAGTTTGTTTCCTTTGCAATCTTCTTCTCCGTTTGAAAGTAGTGCAATTTTAGGATTTTTTATATTCATTACTTCTTTTGCATAAGCTTCGCCCATTATTGCAAATTGTAATAAATTTTCTTCTTCGCAATCAACATTAGCACCTACATCTAATACCAAAACCCTGCCGTTAAAAGTAGGCATTAAAGTTGCGATAGCAGGTCTTAAAACACCTTTTACTCTACCTATTCTAAGGGTTGCAAGGCTCATTGTAGCACCACTATGCCCAGCCGAAACAACTGCATTTGCTTCGTGGTTTCTTACTAATTCAACTGCTTTATAAATACTGCTGTCTTTGCGTTTTAAAACATCTGTAGAATTTTCATCCATATCAAAAACATCGGTAGTATGAACAAATTCAACTCTATTTGATAATTCTGATGGAATTTGACTTTTTATTTTTTCTTCATCTCCAACTAGAATAACGCTAAAATTATCTTTTTCTTTTAACGCTTTTATAACTCCACTAATTATTGGGGGGAAAGAAAAATCTCCACCCATAGCATCAACAGCAACTTTTATCATAGGTATTAATATTCGCCAGTTGTTGGATTAATTCTATGAGGTAATTTCCAACTACCATCTTTATCTTTAATTGGTCTTACTAGCTCAATTTTGTAATGAGTGCGTCTTTTTGCTGCTCTTGTTTTACTAACTCTTCTCTTTGGAACTGCCATGTTATTCTCCTTATTTACATTTTTGACAATAAAAATAATCGCTTAAATATAAAGCTAATTCGCTTTTTAATACTTCAATTAAGTCTATTTCACCATCATAAAATTCCATAGTGTCGCTTAATTCGTTTTCTTCATCTTTAAATACACCATCGCTCAAATCTAAATTAATTTTTTCATTAATTTCAATCTCAATTTCAGCAGCACAACTATCACAATAATGAATTACATTGCCTACTAAAATTGCGTCTAGTGTAACTATTTTATTATCTTTTCTCTTTAAAAAGCCTTCTAATATTAAATTATCAAAATCTAACTTAAAAGGGTATTTTACCGAATTAATTTTACTAAAAGCAATTTTCATTTTAATTTATTTCAAGTTTATTAAAGAAAAACTCTATTTCTATTTTAGCATTTTCTAAACTATCACTACCATGCACTGCGTTTGCGTCAATACTTTCAGCAAAATCAGCTCTTATTGTTCCCTTAGCTGCTTCTTTTGGATTAGTTGCTCCCATTAATTCACGATTTTTAGCAACTGCATTTTCGCCTTCTAAAACAGATACTACAACAGGACCACTAGTCATAAATTCAACTAAATCTTTATAAAATGGTCTTTCTTTATGAACTGCGTAAAATTCTCCTGCTTGTTCTTTTGTTAAATAAAGCTTTTTAATAGCTGCAATTCTTAAGCCATTTGCTTCAAAACGACTTAAAATTTGACCTATAACACCTTTCTTAACAGCGTCAGGTTTAATGATTGATAAAGTTCTTTGCATTAAATCTCCTTAAAATAAAAGCTCATATTATACAAAAATAAATTAATTTAAGCTTTAAAAATTAAGTTCTTTTAATAAAGTTTTTGCATCAACTAATCCTATTATTTGTTTTAGCACTTCGCCTTTATCGTTTAAAACAAGTAAAACTGGTGGTCCAAAAACCTTATAAGTCTCTGCCATTTCTTGCTCAAATTGGTTTGGGTTAGTTAAATCTATTTTGATTAAATTGTAATTTTTCAACTCATTTATAACTTCTTTATCTTTAAAAGTAGTATTTTGCATAACTTTGCAGTTCTCACACCAGCTAGCTGTAAAATACACAATATTTTTTGAACTTAGATTTAATTTTTCTTTTGCTTGTGTGAATTCTAAATTCTGTTGAGAAATATTATTACTTGGATTAAAAGTTTTGTTTAATAATATAAAACTATAAGCTAATATTAAAACTAAAATAATTTTAAAAAATAAAAAGAATTTATTTTTAGTATTTTCAAATAAGCCAAAAAATACTACAAAACTAATACCAAGTAAGGCATATAAAATATTTGTAATATTCTCATTTATTATTCTTTCTAAGAAAAATATTGCTATTCCTAATAAAATAAATCCAAAAAATTTATTAACATATTGCATCCAAGAACCAGTTATAAATTTAAAACCAAAACCAATCGCTATTAATGGAATTCCCATACCTATACTCATAAAAAATAATGAAAAAGCTCCAAGTAATACATCATTGCTATTTGCTACATAAATTAAAATTCCAGCAAGTGGTGCAGCTACACAAGGTCCTACTATTAAAGCACTTAAGACTCCCATTAAAAATACTCCGATAATTCCACTATATTTTGAGCTTTTTTTATTTACGCTATTTACAATAAAGTTAGGCATTTTTAGTTCAAATAAGCCAAACATTGATAATGATAAAATTACAAAAATTAAAGAAAATAGAATGATTACAATTGGATTTTGAAAAAATACTTGAACTCCACTTCCTACTAAAGCTGCTATTATTCCTGCTATTGTATAGCTAATAGCCATTCCTAATACATAAATAATGCTTGAAATTATTGGATTTTTACCACTACTTTTTGCCAAAATACTAGATATTATAGGTATCATTGGTAGGGTGCAAGGTGTTAAAGATAATAGTATTCCTGATACAAAAAAAGTTAAAATACTTATTAAAAATGAAGAATTTAAAAGTTTGCTTTCATATTCATTTTGTGTAGATTGTTTTTCTTTTTTTAGTTTTAAAGCTTCTTTGTTATCGTATTCTAAAACCAATTTATCATTTTGATAATTAAAAGACGCTACAAGTGGTTGATAACATAATCCTTCAGTAGAACAACCTAAATAAAAAATTTTAATATTGTCGTTATTTTTTAATGTAAAATTTGGGAAATCAAATTCTAAAGTATTGTAAAAGACTTCAACATTATCCTTTAATACCGCATTGCTTAAGTCAAATTTATTTGTGATATTTTCGTTGTTTAATAAGACTTTTATTTCGTTTTTATATAAATAAATATCAGGATTTAGATTAAGTTTTATAAAATTTGCTTGAGAATTATTTTCAAGTTGGAATTTAAATGCTTCATTTGGTGGTAGTGGATTTGCAATTGCTAATACGCAAAATATTAAAATGTTTATAATAAATTTCATTGTTTTTTCCTTGTTTTTTTATATTGTATAAGAGTAAAACATATGATTGTAAAAATAATAAATAATGTGCTAAAAATAATTAGTATTTTTTCTTTATCGTTATAACTTGCCTTTATTTTTTTAAAGTTTTTAATTTTATCTAAATCAATAGTGCAACCATAATATACATTTAAATTTTTATCTTTTTTGATATAAGTTATTATATGTCTTATTGAGTAGTTAGTCCAAAAAATATTAGTTTTTGTATATCCTTCATCTTTTATTTTTGCTAGCAGTTCTTTTATATAAAATTTATTATTTGTGTCTTTTTCTAAAAAAATATTTTGATGCTCATAGTCCTTAGAATAATGAGCTATATAAAATCCTAACTCATTAAAAGCATAGGCTTTTTCTTGATAATTATCAAAATTAATCGTATTAATTTCTTTTTTGATTAGATTAATTTTTTCTTTATAATTTAAAGAATTTGGAAGATTTTTTGCATAATTATCTATTTTATCTACTATTGCTTTTGCTTGTTTTGCGATGATATTTTTAGTGCCTTCATTGTCTTTTAGTTGATAGTTTTTATCAAGTGTAATATAAACATCTATGCTATTTAATATTACGCTAATACAGGCTAATAATGAAAATAATATAATAGTTTTTTTACCCATCAATACTTACCCTATTTAAAATTGCACTACTTAAAGAGTGAATATCAATATCTTGAATTTTAATACCATTTGGAACACCTTGAGCGATTTTGCTTACTTTTACATTGTAGTGTTTAAAATAATCTTCTAAATAAAAGCACACCGTATCCGTGCTAACGCTTGGTGTGTAGGCTAAAACCAGTTCTATTGTATTGTATTTGCAAATCATTTTTTCTAATTTTTTTAAATAGTATTCATTGGTTTTTGAAAGTATAAAATATCTACCTTCATATACTTTACATTCATCTATAAAAAATACATCTTTTGGGCTTTCTACTAAGCAAATTGTATTATCTAATTCATCATTTATGCAATAATCACAAAGTTCATTTTCACTTAAGCAACCACAAATAGAACATTCTTTTATATTTTTTTTAGCATTTTCTAAAGAATTCATTAGTTCTTCTAATAAATTTTTATTTTCATAACACAAATAATAAGCCATTTTTAAAGAAGTTTTTTTGCCAATTCCTTGAATTTTTCCTATGCTTTTGCATAAATTATCAAAATGTATCACAATATAATCCTAAAGTTATGATAGCCATCATCGTAAAAATATTTAAGCTCAAATCCTTGAGTATCACAAATATATTTTATTAAATAAAGTCCTAATCCAAATCCACTTTGCTCTGCATTACCCCTTGCAAATGGTTTAAAATACTCTTCTGTATTAAAGTCTTTTTCTTCTCCTATGTTTTTTACATTAATATAGTCTTTTTGAAATTCAATTATACACTTATGGTTGCTTGAGTATTTAATAGCATTATCTAATAGATTTTTAATTAATATTATAAACAAAGCTCCATCTACTATTATTGTTCTATCTTCGTTCATTTTTACATCAATAATTTGTAAATTATCTAAATATAAAGCACTGATTGATTGCTCTAATAAATATGAATACGAATATTCTTTTAAGACTACTTCATGGTTTTTAGATAATATTTCTTCTACTTGCTTAAATTCATTTACTAAAGCATTCATACCTTTAAATACACTTATTAAGATTTTTTTATTTTTTTCGCTTTCTGGCATAGTTGCTGCAAACATTCCTTTAGCAATAGGTGTTTTTAACTCGTGCATAATTGCTCTTAAAAAAAATCTTCTTGCCAATACTAATTCATTATTTTTTTTAGTAGCTTTATTAAATTCTTTAGTTAATAATCCTATTTCATCATTTTTATAATAAGAAAAATTGCTATTTTTTCCGTTTGATAAATCCCTAATATGTCTTGTAAGACCCTTTAATGGTTGAATTAAATTATAACAATATATTAAAGAAGCAAAAAACATCATAATAATTAATGATATTAATAATTTAATTAAACCATCATTTATATTATTATTGTGGGTGTTTTCATAAACTTTTAATGAATTATTTTTTTGATTTATGAGTTTTAAATAATATTTGTCTTTATAAACAATTCCTTGAATTAGTCCAAAATTAGTTTTATGGTCTATTGGCTTATCATTGCTTGTGCAAAGCTCACGCATAAAACGCTTATCTGTAATTTCTTGAAAATCAATATCTTGTAAGTATTTATCAATTTCTACACCAGCACCACTAGCATACAATTTATTAATAGCTAATATTGCAAAATAAAGCCTACTTATACTTTCAGCTCTTAAAGCCTTATTGGAGTATTGAGTTATTTGTATAATAGCTGTAATAGTAAGTATAATGCTAATAGCAAAAACTGCTATTAGCTTACTAAGAATAGAGTGTAACAGCATTAGCCAAGAAGCTTATAACCAATACCACGAACAGAGAATATATGTTTAGGGTCTTTTGAACTATCGCCTATCTTACTTCTTAATCTTCCTATAATTACATCTAAGCTTTTGCTATCTTTTTCTCTTAATGACCTACAGCTATTAGCTAGCTCATCTCTTGATACTGAATAGCTATGTCTTTTCACTAGATAACTTAATATATCATATTCAGCCGGTGTTAAGCTTAGTGGTTTTTTATCATAGTAAATTTCATGTTTTTCATGCTCAACTTTGAATAATGTGCTTACTTCTTCTTCAGGTGGTAGTAAGCTTTTTTTGTATCTTCTAACAAGTGATGATACCCTTGCTTGCAATTCAGTTGGCTCATAAGGTTTTGGTAAATAATCATCAGCCCCTAATCCAAGTCCTAAAACCTTATCACTTGTATCCCCTCTAGCACTTGAAATGATAATAGGAATATCATACTTCTTGCGAATTTCCTTGCATACTTCTAATCCATCCATTCCAGGTAGAGTTAAGTCTAAAATTAGACAATCATAATTACTAAAGTTAGCAGTTAAACCTTCAGCAGGAGTGCTGTAATTTGTAACTTTTATGTTAAACCTTGCTAAAAACTCTGTAATCAACTCAGCGAATTCCACTTCGTCTTCAATCATAATTACATTAATCATTTTTTCACCTTTATTTATTAAAGTCTTTCCATTCTAACAATAATTAATTTATAAATGATAAATTGCAAAAGGAAAAAGATGCGTGACTTTTATGAAATTCTAGGAGTTAGTAAAAATGCTAGTTCTGAAGAAATTAAAAAAGCTTATAGAAAATTGGCATTGAAATATCATCCTGATAGAAATCAAGGCGATAAAGATGCTGAAGAAAAGTTTAAAGAAATCAATGTAGCTTATGAAACCTTAAGTGATGACACTAAAAGAGCTAGATATGATAGATACGGCGAAGCTGGTCTTAATGGTGGTTCAGGTGCTGGTGGCTTTGGATTTGAAGGATTTTCAAATTTTAGTGATATTTTTAGTGATATTTTTGGTGGCTTTGGCGATAGTGATGATGAAGAAATTGATGAAGATTTATTTATTACTCTTGAATTAGGTTTTAAAGAAGCTATTTTTGGTTGTAAAAAGAAAGTTAATTATTCTTATAAAGCAAATTGTATTAAGTGTGATGGAACAGGCTCGGCAAGTAAAACTACAACTACTTGCTCAAGATGTAATGGCAAGGGCAAAATAGCTATTAGAAAAGGCTTTTTCCAAATGGTTAGCACTTGTGATGTGTGTGGCGGTAAAGGTAAAGTAGTAAAAGATAAATGTTCATCTTGTCAAGGTAGTGGAAAAGAAAATAAAAAAGAAGAATTAGAAGTAACTATTCCTGAAGGAGTTGATAACGGAGTAACTTTAAAATGCTCTAATAAAGGAAATGAGATTAATTCTAATGAGCGTTCTGATTTGTATATAAAACTTCGTGTAACAAGAGATGATAGGTTTGTTAGAAAAGGTGATGATATTTATATAGATGTTCCAATCTTATTTACCCAAGCAGCTTTAGGTTCTACTATCATTGTTCCTACTATTAGAGGAGAAGCTAGTATTCAAATTCCATTTGGCTTAAGTGATAAACAACTTGTAAAAATTAGTGGCGAAGGTGTTAAAAACCATCATACAAGAAGAACAGGGGATCAATTTGTCCAACTTAGTATTATGTATCCAAAACATATAAATGCAGAACAAAAAGAATTATTAGAAAAATTAAATGAGAGTTTTGGTATCAAAAATGATGCTAAAGAGCAACAACACGGGATATTTGATACTATTAAATCTTGGTTTAAATAATTTTTATTTTAATTCAAATTCTTTTTAGAATTTGAATTAAAAATATTTTTATTAAAGTGAGCTTAAAATACTTTCATATGCGTTTTGCAAATCTTCTTCGCTTTTTATATTAAATATTTTTGCATTAAATTTTTTATTAAAAGTTCTTTGTCTTTTTGCTAGTTGTCTTGTGTGAATTGTGATTAAATCTTCTAATTCGTCTTTAGATATTTTTTGATTAAAACAATCAATTATTTCTTTAGCTCCAATAGAGTTTAATGCTTTTGTATCACCATAAATCTTATATAAATTTATAACTTCATCATAAGCATTTAAGCTAAGCATTTGTTTAGTCCTTAGCCTAATTCTTTCGTTTAAAATATCTTTATCCCATAAAATATCGTATATTTTAATCTCTTTAATAAGTGCTTTTTGAGTATTTGCTTTTAGCCAAAGGCTAGGAATTTCATTTGTGCTTTTATAAATGCTATACCATTTATTTAGCCTATAAGTATCATTTGCTGATATGTTTGAGTTTTTATCAATTTTTAGCATTAGATTATAGATTTCATCAAGGCTTAAATTATGATTAATATCATTAATTTTAGGGCTTAATCCATCAAGCATTGCTTTTAGATAAAATCCACTTCCACCTGTTATAATTAGATTTTTGTCATTATTTTTTGCAAATTCTAAAGCCTTTTTGTATTCATCAAAATAAAGCCCTACATTATAATTTTCATTTACGCTAATTAGATTTATTCCAAAGTATTTAATCTCTTCTAGCATTTTATTATCTGGCTTGGCATTTATAATATTTAATTCTTTATAAAGACATAAACTATCAAGGCTTAAAATTATAGAATTTGAAGCTTTAGCAAGTTTATGAGCTAGGTTTGTTTTGCCACTTGCAGTTGTTCCTATGAGAGCAATTTTTTTCATCTTTATCCTTAAATCTTAATTAAAATATTATAAACTAGATTAAAAACGGAAGAGTTATGAATAAATTAAAAAACATTTTAGAATTAATCGTATTTAAGCATAGTATTTTTGCTTTACCTTTCTTAATTATTTCAATGCTTAGTGCTATAAAATTATATGAATTAAGCCTATCATCAATTTGGCTTAATTTTATCTTAGCTATTTTTTGTGCTGTTTGTGCTAGAAATTACGCAATGGCACTTAATAGATTGCTTGATGCTGATATTGATATTTTAAACGAAAGGACAAAAAATCGTCCTAGTGTAGATGGTAGAGTAGGGCGTGGGAATTTGCTTTTATTTATAATCGCAAATGCTGTAATTTTCGTGCTTTTAGCGTATTTTATAAATACTACTTGCTTTTATCTTAGCTTTTTTGCCTTAGCTTTACTTGGTTCTTATTCTTTATTTAAGAGATTTTCTTATTTGGCTCATATTATTTTAGGCTTATCTTTAGGATTTGCTTGTGTAGCAGGTGAAATTGTGCTTACAAATTCTATTAGTGCTTATTCTATTGCTTTATGTTTTGCGGTTTGTTTTTGGACTGCTGGGTTTGATTGTTTGTATGCTTTACAAGATTTAGAATTTGATAAAGCAAATAATTTATTTTCTATACCATCTTGTTTTGGTAAAACGGCTACTTTATTTATAGCTGCGATTTTTCATTTGATTGCATTTTTGTTTTGGTTTGTTTTTTTAGTTAGTGTAAATGCTGGATTTTACGGATTTTTAGGATTATTAATAGTAGGAATTTTATTAATAATAGAGCATTTTATAGTGAGAAAAAATACAGAAAAAATAGAAAGAGCTTTTTTTGATATAAATGCTATTGTTAGCATAGTGTTTTTGATATTTTTTATAATAGATTTAAAGGTTGGCTAATGATTATGTATGAAGCAAGATTTAGGATTGATTATCAAGAATGTGAAGAATTAGAAGATAGATTTTTACAAGAATATAATGCTATTAATTATCATAAATCTCTACAAGATTATAGACACAGAGCTAGTAAAATGGATATGTATCCTGAAGATAAATTGTTTTTTGAAATGCTTTGTGATATTAAAAAAGATTTATTAGAGATTAAAAATCTTAAAAAAGATGAATTTATAAAATTAGATAATAGCACCTATTCAAATTCAATAAATTATGAATATATTCGTGTTGAAGATAGTTTAAAACCTAATCAAACATATTATGCAAGGCTTGTTTTAGTTGATAGAACTATATCTTGTTTTGTTATTGCAATTGATGAGCATACTTTTAAAATCACTCAAATTAAAAGATATGATACAGAGGGGCTTAATTTATTTGTAGCTGATATTCAAAGGAATTTAATTAATATTAAAAAGGAAAAAAATGGGGATTGATTTATTAATTTATATTGTATTTATAATTTTTATAGTTTTATTATTTGTTTATGTAAGACTTAGTTTTAGAGATTTAAATGATAAATTAGATGGGGTTTTAAAGGCTATTGATGAGAATTATAAATCTATTCATAGACTTGAAAAAGATGTAGAAAAATTAAAACTAGCAGAGATAAATAACGCTAAACAAAATGATTTTAATGATAATATTATGCAAAATTGTGAGTTTTTAATACATTCAATTATTGATGAAAGAATTAATGAGCTAAATAGTGATTTAGGTATTATTCAAGAAAGTATTCAAGAAGTTACAAAAAACCAAGATAGTAGAATTGCAAATTTAGAACTTGCAAACGAGCCAATCACTAGGCTAAGTCCTAATGAAGACGCTGAAAGAATGCAGATTTTAAAACTTTTTGGAGATGGTAAAAGCGTAGAAGAAATAGCATTACTTCTAAACAAAAGCCCACAAGCAATTAATATTATTTTAAAAAGTTTATAAGGACTAAAAATGTTAATTGATTCGTATGGAAGAAGGATAAATTATTTAAGAATTTCACTTACTCAAAGATGTAATTTCCGTTGTCTTTATTGTATGCCAAAAGTTCCTTTTAATTGGGTTCCTAAAGAAAATTTATTAAGCTATGAAGAATTATTTTTATTTGCAAAATTATGTATGGATAAGGGTGTAGATAAAATCCGTTTAACTGGTGGAGAACCACTTGTAAGAGCTGATTTGGATAAATTCATAAAAATGCTAATTAATTATAAGAGTGATTTGGATTTAGCACTTACAACTAATGGATTTTTATTAAAAGAACAAGCGGCAAAATTAAAAGCAGCAGGACTTGTAAGAATAAATGTATCTCTTGATACTTTAGTGCCACAAAGAGCAAAATTAATCTCTCAAAAAGATATTTTAAAAGAAGTTTTAGAAGGTATAGAAGAAGCCTTAAAAGTAGGGTTAAAAGTAAAGATTAATTGCGTTCCTTTAAAGGGTATTAATGAAGATGAATTAATTGATTTGATTATGTTTTGCAAAGAAAAAAATATTCAAATAAGATTTATTGAATTTATGGAAAACGAACACGCTTACGGACAATTATGTGGATTAAGAGAAGTTGAAATATTAGATAAAATCAAGCAAAGATTTAGCATAAATGCACTTGAGAAAGAGCCAAATTCTCCTGCTAGTTTATATAAAATTGATGAGTTAGATTATGTATTTGGTGTGATTAATCCACACAAGCACGATTTTTGTGATAGCTGCAATCGTTTAAGACTTAGTGCGGAAGGATTTTTGATACCTTGCCTTTATTTTGATGAAGCTATGAGTATTAAAAAGGCTTTAAGAAATAAAGATATTAATAAGGCTTTAGAGATTTTAAATACGGTTTTAGAAAACAAACCTGAGAAAAATAAATGGAGCGAAGAAGATAATAAAAGCTCTGCTAGGTCGTTTTCACAAACGGGTGGATGATGAAATTAGTTGAAGAATTTTTAAGTATTCAAGGTGAAGGGATATTTGCAGGAAGACTTGCTTATTTTATCCGTTTTGCGGGGTGCAATTTCTCTTGCTATGGATTTGGAGTTGTTAAGAGCAAAAATAATAAAACATTAATTGGTTGCGATACTTTAAGAGCTGTTTATACTAATGAATTTAGCGATGAGTATAAGGAATTTGAAACAGGAATTACAATTCAAAAAATCAAATCATTTAAGCACAAACCTATGATAGTAATTACTGGTGGAGAGCCTTTAATTCATCAAGAAAATCCTAAATTTATAGAGCTTTTAGAATATTTGGTAAAAAATGAATATTTAGTGCAGTTTGAGACTAATGCTAGTATTTGTTTAAAAGAATACGATTTTTATAAAAATTGTTATTTTGCAATGGGAGTAAAACTTGCAAATAGCAAAATGCCAAAGGAAAAAAGAATAAATTATGAAGCAATTAATTCAATTTTAAAGCTATCAAAACAAGCATTTTTTAAAATCGTTTTAGATAAGGCGGATTTAGAAGATAATCAAGAATTATTTGAATTAAGAAATGCTTATAAAGACGCTAATTTTTATCTAATGCCAAAGGGTGCTACGAATGATGAATTAAGAGCAAATGCTAAGAGCGTTTTAGAATTTGCTATTAAAAATGGTTTTAATTATACAGATAGGATACATATTAGAATTTATGATGATTTGGAGGGTGTATGAGAATAGGTAAATTATTTGAGTTTGAAAATGCTCATATAGTTAGGTTTTGTAGTTCAAAAAGATGTAAAACTAGCATACACGGACATTCTTATAAATTAGAATTAATTTTATATGCAAATACTCTTGATAAAGCGGGAATGGTTTATGATTTCGGGCTTTTAAAAGGAAATATTAAGCAAATAATAGATGCGTTTGACCATAGCACTTGTGTTTATAAATACGATGATTTAGAGTATGTAAATGATATTAAAAAGCATTCAGCTAGGTGGGTTGAGCTACCTTGTAATATCAGTGCAGAAAATCTTAGCATAGTGTTTTTTATATTAATTTCTAAGATTTTACAAAATTCAAAAATGCACAATGATGAGAATGTAAGAGTAGATAAAATCAGACTAAATGAGACTAGAACAGGCTGGGCTGAATGCGAGTATGATGATGCTTTTTATAATGATGAGCCTAGAATTAATTTAAATGAAATAACTTTTTCTAAGGCAATTTTAGAAGATTTTAGTGATATAAATTTATTTGAAAAAATTAAAAATAATGAGATTTTTATAAATCCAAAGGAAGTTTAATGAGTATTATTGGCATTCATATGTTTTTTGTGTATTGCTTGGTAGCTTTAGAATTTTCTTATTTGTTTATTTCTCAATGTTGTAAGGATATTAATAAATTTATTTCAAGAATTTCAATTATTAGTCCAATACAAATTATAGCCTTAGTTTTGGTGTTATTAAGTGGTATGTTTATTGAAGCTACTAAGGCATTTTTTAATTTTAAGATTTTTTTATTTTTAAGTTGGATTTTGATTTTTTATCTTAGCATTAGACAGCTTGTAATTTTTAATAAGATAAAAAAAGCAAAAAAAAGCTTTAATTTTAAATTATTCAGTATTGTTTTTGAGATATTAAAAATATTTTTAATCATATTTGCTGGTGTTACAAATTCTTTATTATTTTAATCGGAGTTTTTAATGAGTGATTTTATAAGTGTGCATTTGTTTTTTGTATATATTTTAATAATTTTAGAACTTTTATATTTTGTTTTTTCACAATATTTAAAGGATATTCATAAATATATTTTTAGAATTAGAGTGCTTTTGCCTGCTTATTATACGATAATTGTTTGTGTGTTTTTTACAGGCATTATTATTGAAGCTATGAAAGGCTTTAATGATTTTAGATTTTTAATGCTATTTGCTGTTATTTTAATTTTAGGAATTTCTATATTTCAATTTATTAAATTTAAAAAATATAGAAAAAGTAAAGAATATTTAAAATTTAAAAAATTAAGTTTATTTTTAGAGCTTATAAAATTATTTGCTATTTTAATTGCAGGATTTAACAATGTTTTATTATTTTAATGATTTAGCAGGTAGTGAAGAAATTGTTTTAGATAGTGAATTAGTATCTCATTTTAAAGCTAGGCGAGAACAAATAGGAAATATAGTAAATATAAGTAGATTAGATGGGTTTTTATACAAATATGAAATAATATTTATGCAAAGAAATAAAATCATTTTAAAAATGCTAGAACAATGTGAATTTAAAGCAAATAAAAGTGGTGTAAAAATTGCACTTGCTATGATAGAAATTGATAGTATTTTTGAAATTGCACCTTATTTAAATGAATTAGGATTAGAAGAATTATTTTTAGTTTATACAGATTTTTCTCAAAAATCTTATAAATTTGATGATAAAAAACTAGCTAAACTTGAAAAGATTTTGCATAATTCAAGCTCACAATGTGCTAGGGCTGATATTTTAAAAATCACAATTTTAAATAATTTAGCCGAACTTAAAAAACTTTATAATGATTTTGTTTTAATTGATTTTAATAAAAATGATTTATGCGAGTTTAATAAAGATTGTTTATATGTAATTGGCCCTGAAGGTGGTTTTAGTGAAAAAGAAAGGAATTTATTTAAAACTCAAGGTCTAAAAATTACAAATATTTTAAAAGCAAAAACGGCTATTATAAGCATAAGTTCAAAAATTTTAATGTAGATTTAATGTAATTTAAGATACAATCACAGCTTTATTTATGCCAAAAAGGAAAATATTATGAAAAAAGACATTCATCCAGATTATAAAAAATGCACTGTAACTTGTGCTTGTGGAAATACTTTTGTAACTAAATCAAATAAAGAAGAATTAAGAGTAGATATATGCTCAAGTTGTCATCCATTTTTCACAGGAAGTGAAAAAATCGTAGATGCTGCAGGTAGAGTTGAGAAGTTTAAGAAAAAATATTCAATGCAATAATGCTTTATTTCGTTCCTACACCAATAGGAAATCTAGGCGATATTTCATATCGTGCTTTAGAAGTCTTACAAGTTTGCGAGTTAATTTTTTGTGAAGATGTGCGAGTTTGTAAGGCTTTACTTAATTTATTAAGTAGTAAATATAATATAGAATTTAATATAAATAATTTCATATCACTACATTCACACAATGAAAAAGATTTTGATTTTTCTAAAATTGATTTTTCTAAAAATATAGCTTATTTGAGTGATGCAGGTATGCCTTGCATAAGCGATCCTGGAATTTCACTAGTAAAATATGCTCAAGAAAATGATATAAAATATAGTGTTTTGCCTGGTGCAAATGCTGCTATTACTGCACTTGTTGCAAGTGGGTTTTCTGATAAGGAATTTATATTTTTAGGATTTTTAAATATCAAAAAAAATCGTCAAGCTCAAATAGAAAATGCTCTAAATCAAAGCTATCCTACTATTATATATGAAGCTCCTACAAGGATTTTGGATTTAGTATTAGATATTGCAAAAATTGATGAAGATAAAGAATTATTTTTAATTAAAGAAATATCAAAAATGTATGAAAAAACTTATAAAGATTCTGCTAAAAATCTAGCAAATATTTTAAAAAATGAGAATTTAAAAGGCGAATGGGTAGTGGTTATAAATAATGAAAATTCTATTTCAAATTCTAATATAAATTCTCAAGATATTTTAAATCTTAATATAAGTTTAAAAGATAAAGCGAAATTATTGAGTAAATTAAATGGGCTTAGCCCAAAACAAAATTATGAAAATTTATTAAAGAGTGAAAAATGATAATTTACGGCAAACAAGTGCTAATGCACTATATTATAAAACATCCTGAAAAAATAGAAGAAATATATTTAGCAAAAGATTTAGATAAAGATAGCTTTAGACAAATTACAAAATTAGGCAAAAAAATCCATAAGTTAGATTTTATTAAAGCTCAAGCAATGGCAAAGGGTGGAAATCATCAAGGCTATTTAGCAAAAGTTAGCGAATACGAATTAGCAAATATAAATGAGTTTAAAAAATTTGAAAAAATTGTTTTATTGCACGAATTAAGCGATGTTGGAAATATAGGTTCAATTGCTAGAAGTGCTTATGCTTTAGGGTTTGATGGGATTATTCATTCAGGAAATAATATTAATATAGAAGCAGTTATGCGTTCTAGTGCTGGTGCTTTACTTGAATTAAAATTAGCATTTACTAAGGATATTTTAAGCTTGGTTAATGAATTTAAGCAAGTTGGTTTTAGCTTTTATGCTGCAAATAATTCAGAAAACGCTAAAGAGCATAATAAAATAAAATATGCTACAAAATCGGTTTTAGTTATGGGTAGCGAAGGTAATGGACTTAGTTCTAAGATTATTAAATCTTGTAATGAAGAAGTAAAAATTACTATGAAAAATAATTTTGATAGCCTAAATGTTAGTAATGCTTTTGCTATTTTAGGCGATAGGATGATAAATGAATGAAGTAGATTATTTAAAAAGTTTTTCTGTTAAAGAAATAGCTTTAAAAACTCACTTAGATGAAGCTAGAATTAAAGCAATAATTAATAAAGATTATGAGAATTTAAGTAGTGTTAATATTGCAATGAATATAAAGATTTTAGAGCGTGAATATAATATTGATTTTAGCGAATGGTTAAATGAATATAATGAATATAAAAACAATCATTTTAAGGACAAAAAAAATTCTTTAAAAGTAAAACCTAAAGTAATGGGTTATAACTCTGATAAGGAATCAAATAGTAATTTAGCTTATTTTATATATCTTAGTTTAGCTACTATTATTGTAATAGCTGGGGTTTTTTATTATTTTAATTATTATGATGAAAATTCTCAAGAAGTAGTAGAAAATACCACAACTCAAGAAAAACCAATAGAAGAATTGCAAGTAAATCAGCAAGAAAATTCTACACAAACCAAAACTCAAATAGAACCTATTAAAGAAGTAAAAGAAGAAATAAAACCAGCTACTCCTTTAGTAGAGAAAAAGCTTGAAGAGGTAAAAGAAGATAAAAAGCCTGAAAATTTAGAAGAAAGTAAGATAAATACAAAAGAAGAAACAATTCAAATTCCAGCACAAGTAGAGCTTATTCCTGAAATAAAACCACAAGAGATTAAAACTCAAGAAGTTAAAGTTCAAGAAGTAAAATCTAATGAAATTAAAGAAGAAAAAGCAGAGATTATAGAGCCTAAAGTAGAGATTAAAAAAGATAATAAATTATTATTAAGTCCAAATTCTAAGGTTTGGGTTAGTGTTAAGAATTTAAAAACAAAAGAAACTAAAAATTATATGATAGTAAAAAGTGCTAGTTTTACTCAAGACTCTTTAATTTTTGTTGGTAATAACTTATTCACCCTTGAATTAGATGGTTCTAAGATAGAATTACCTACCACAAATGATGCTAGATATATTTTATTTAAAGATGGAAAAGTTACTTTTTTAAGTCAAAAAGAATATACAAAATTAGATAAGGCAAAATAATGAAAAAATTAATATGTTTATTTGTATTAGCTAGTTTTTCTTATGCTACTTCTTCTTATGAAATAGCTTCAAAATTAGTAAATGATGATAGCAAAGATGCAAAGCTTAGATTATTATTTCCTAGTGGGTCTTATATGCAAGGAAATATGCCAAATATTAAAGCAATTACTCAAGTTTTAAAAATGAATTCTTTATTAACTTATGCTTATTCAAACGCTACAAATATGCAAATTAAATTTAGCGCAAAGGCAAAAGCAGGGATATTTTTAAAGGCTATTACAAAAGCTTATGAGCAAATAGGAATTAATTATTATTTAGTTAGTGAATATGTAAAAAATAATGATGAAATTAGTGTTGCTTTTACGATTAATTCAAAATTTAGTATAGACCCAGGTGCTTTATACGAAGCTTTAAAAAAGACAGGGGTATATATAATAGATGCTAGAAGAAATCAGAATGAATTTAGTTATGAACTTGATTTTAGCAGAGCAAATATACAAGCTGATTTTGAATTAAATAAAGGCGATTTATTAGAGCTTACTAAACCACTTGATGCGTATTTTATAAAAGTTAATAATATTTCTAAGCTCGTAATTGATAGAAATTTAAATAATATTTGGTATCCAAAGATTGAATTTTTGGATAAGAATTTAAATCTTATTTCAACTTATAAAAGTGAAAATAATTTTAAAGAATTAAATGTAGCAGTTCCTAAAATGTGTGCTTATATGATAGTAGGAGATGCTTTTACGCTAGAAAATATTAGATTAGGATTAAATATAAAGGGAATGTAATGAAAATAGCTTTATTAGGGTATGGAACGGTTGCTAGTGGTGTAGCAAAATTAATCAAAACAAATTCTGAATTAATTCAAAAAAGACTAGGTAAAAAATTAGAAATTTCTTTAGTTTATACAAGAGAGCATAAGGCAAATTGTCCTTATACTCAAACGAGTAATTTTGAAGATATTTTAAATAGCGATTGTGATGTAGTTTGTGAATTAATGGGCGGGACTACATTTGCTTATGAGTGCATTAAAAAAGCTCTTGAAAAAGGAAAACATGTAATAACAGCTAATAAAGCTTTACTTGCTTATTATCGTTATGATATTGAAAATATGCTAAAGCCTAATCAATATTTTGGCTATGAAGCAAGTGTTGCTGGTGGTGTGCCTATTATTAAAATTATCAAAGAAGGTTTAAGTGCGAATAAATTTAATTGTATTAAAGGTATATTAAACGGCACTTCAAATTATATTCTTACAAAAATGCAAAATGAAGGCTTAAGTTATGAAATAGCTTTAAAACAAGCTCAAGAATTAGGCTATGCAGAAGCTGATCCTACATTAGATATTAACGGAATGGACGCAGCACATAAACTAACCATTTTAGCAAGTCTTGCTTATGGAGTTAATATAAAACCTGAAGATATTTTGGTTCAAGGAATTGATAAGATTAGCAATGATGATTTTTATTTTGCTAAAGAATTTGAATTTGGAATTAAACTTTTAGCAATTGCAAAACAAAATAATGATAAGGTAGAAATTAGAGTTCATCCAACATTAATAGATAAAAATCATATCTTAGCTAGTGTAAATAATTCTATGAATGCTATTTTACTTAACGATAATGCTTTAGGAGAGAGTTTGTATTATGGAGCAGGTGCAGGAAGTCTTGAGACTGCTAGTGCTGTTTTAAGCGATTTAATGCAAATAGCTGATAATAAAACTCGTAAAATGCTAGGATATAATGAATTACCAGTGGTATCTTTAGTATCAACTTGCGATATAACTTCTAAATATTATTTAAGATTAAGTGTAGATGATAAGATAGGTGTTTTAAACAAAATTACAAGTTTAATGAGCAATAATGAAATTAGCATAGATAGTCTAATGCAACGCCCATCAAAAAATCAATCAAGGACGATTTTTATCACAACTCATCTTGCAAATGAAGCAAAAATCAATAAATTATTGCAAGAATTACAAGTTCAAGAATTTGTAAAAGATGAAATTAATTTAATAAGAATAGAAGAATAGTAATTCATTTAATAATTTGGAATATTATTTATAAAAGATAATTTTTATCCCATTTTAAAAAACGGATAAAAAAGCTTTAGGAAAAGGAAAGGTTATGAAAGAAATTTATTTAGACAATAACGCTACTACTATGATAGACCCAAGCGTTTTTGAATTAATGAAGCCGTATTTAGAAAATATATATGGTAATCCAAATTCACTTCATCGCTATGGTCAAGCTACTCATAAAGCATTAAATGATGCTTTAAATAAACTATATAGCGGATTAGGAGCGAGTGATTTAGATGATGTGATTATTACATCTTGTGCTACTGAAAGCATAAACTGGGTTTTAAAAGGAATTTATTTTGATGAGATTTTAAATAAAGATAAAAACGAAATCATTATAAGTGGAGTTGAACACCCAGCAGTTGGTGCAGCCTGTGCTTTTTTAGAAGCTAGATTAGGTGTTAAGGTTAAAACTTTACCTGTAAATAGCGAAGGCACTTGCAATGTTGATGATTTAAAAGCAATGATAAGCGATAAAACAGCACTTGTGAATGTTATGTGGGCGAATAATGAAACAGGAATGATTTTCCCTATTAAAGAATTAGCTCAAGTTGCACACGAGCACGGAGCTTTATTTCACACTGACGCAACCCAAGCAGTTGGTAAAATAAAAGTTGATTTTAGAAGTGCAGGAGTTGATTTTGCGTCATTTTCAGCACACAAATTCCACGGGCCAAAAGGCGTTGGTGGTCTTTATATAAAACAAGGTTTAAAACTTACTTCATTACTTCACGGCGGAGAGCATATGGGTGGTCGTAGAAGTGGGACATTAAATGTAGCTGGAATAGTTGGAATGGCAGAAGCGTTAAGACTTGCTAATTTAATGCTTGACTACGAAAACTCTCATATAAGAAGATTAAGAGATAAATTAGAAGATGAGATTTTAACAATTCCTGATGTTAGTGTAGTAGGAAGTAGGGCAAATAGAGTTCCTAATACTATTTTAGCAAGTATTAAGGGTGTTGAAGGTGAAGCGATGCTATGGGATTTAAATAAGGCTGGAATTGCAGCAAGTACAGGAAGTGCTTGTGCTTCTGAAACTCTTGAGAGTAATCCTATTATGGAAGCAATAGGAGCTGAAGCTGATTTAGCTCATACGGCTTTAAGATTAAGCCTTAGTCGTTTTAATACAGAAAGTGAAATTGATTACGCAGCAGAACAAATTAAAGCAGCAGCTAAGCGTTTAAGAGCAATTTCTAGCACTTACGCTTATTCTCCAAGCTGGCTTAAAAAGGATAAATAATGGCAAAAAATAATTTAATAAGTGGTTCAATTTGGGATGAATATTCACAAAAAGTTCAAGATTTAATGAATAATCCAATTCATATGGGTGAGCTTACAGAAGAAGACGCAAAAGCTACTAATACAAGATTAATAGTTGCAGATTTTGGAGCTGAAAGTTGTGGCGATGCTGTTAGGCTTTATTGGTTAGTAGATGAAGCTACTAATATTATTAAGGACGCAAAATTTAAAAGCTTTGGCTGTGGGACTGCAATTGCTAGTAGTGATACAATGGCGGGACTTTGCATAGGTAAAAGTGTTGATGAAGCTGTAAAAATTACAAATATAGATGTGGAATTTGCAATGCGTGATAATCCTGATACTCCTGCAGTTCCACCTCAAAAAATGCACTGCAGTGTAATGGCTTATGATGTTATAAAAGCTGCGGCAGCTCAATATAAAGGTATTAACCCTGAAGATTTTGAAGATGAGATTATAGTTTGTGAATGTGCTAGAGTAAGCCTAAAAACTATTAAAGAAGTAATAAAATTAAATGATTTAAAATCAGTTGAGCAAATTACTCAATATACTAAAGCAGGTGGCTTTTGCAAATCTTGTGTAAGACCTGGTGGCCATGAAAAAAGAGAGTATTATTTGGTTGATATATTGGCTGAAACTAGAGCTGAAATGGATAAAGAACGCTTGAAAAAAGCTAATTTAAGTGATAATTTTGATGATTTAACCGTTGTAAAACAAATTAAAGCAGTTGAAGAATTATTAGATACTGAAATTCGCCCAATGCTACATATGGATGGTGGAGATTTAGAAGTAATTGATATTCAAAAAAGTAGCGATGGAATGTGTGATTTATATATTAGATATCTAGGCGCATGTAGTGGCTGTTCTAGTGGAAGCACTGGGACATTATATGCTATTGAAAATATTCTTCAAGAAAATCTTAGTCCAAACATTAGAGTAATTCCAGTGTGATTACAAAATAGGAAATATTTTTATTTCCTATTTTAATTTTTCTTATTACATATCATTCATAATATTGCTAAAGAATTTAAAATCAAATATTTTAAGAAGTAGATATATTGCATATAAGTAGCAATTTTTTAAAAATTTACTTGATTATAAAATAGATTAAAGCTTTATGTATGGGACTTTAAATAATTTTTAAAAGTATAAAAACTAATATATAAATAACACATATAATTTTTACAAAACTTCATAAAACGCACGAAATTAAATTAGCGTTGAAAGTAATTTAAGGTTTTAACTAAATAAACTTAAAAAACTATTTTATAAAAACTTTTTATAACTCTAATACAACGAAGTTTTAAATTAATTTTTAAAAATAATCCTAATTAAAACCTATAGGCTAAATCTAATATCATATTTAATTATTAAACAAAAAATATTAGATAAACCAAATTTATAAGAAAATAAATTAATTTTGTAATTTATTTTCACTTAATAATCTTGTTAATTCTCCTGCTTTTGCTGGAGTCATTTTTGCTAGTATTGATGATATTTTTTTAGCTTCAAGACTTAAAAATATTTTTATAACTTCTTTTTCATCCATTGTTTCTAAAATAGCTGCTGCCGCTGCATCTTTCATCTTAGCATAGGCATTTGATACTTTATTTATTTTATTTTCTGTAATTTCATTTTTTAATTGTCTAATTTCGGCTAAAATTTTTGCATTATTGTTTCTAATTTCATCTAATTTATCTTGTTCTTTTTTTATCTCTTCTAACATTGCTAAGTTTTTTTCTTCTTTTTCTTTTTGAATAGCTAAAAAGGCAGCTTTATAGCTTTCTAATGCTTGTTTTGCTTCGTCTAATTCTTCTATCTTTCTATCCATTTGTATTTGTTGGCTAGCAAAATAAGCGCTACAATCTTGTGCGTAAGTAAAAGAGATTAAACTCATAAGAATTAATAATTTTTTCAAGATTTTTCCTTTTTTAACATTGTTATTAAAATACCAATCATAATTAAAGCAAATCCAATTATTTGAACGATTAATAAGCTTGTCCCTAACCATAAATATCCAATAATTGCAGCAGCTAATGGCTCGTTTGATGATATTAGACTAGCTTTACTTGCTCCTATTTCTTGTAAACCAACCATAAAAAAACCAAAAGCCATAGTAGTTCCAACTACAATTACTCCTAACATAGCAAGTATTAATTCTAAATCAATTTGCACTTCAAATTCCCAAATCTTTTGATATAGACAAAAAGCAATTCCTGCAATAAGCATAGCAAAACCTAAATTAGGCAAAGGAGAATAAATCATATTAATTTTTCTAGGAATAATTGCATAACAAACTGCTCCAATTGATGATAAAAAGCATATAATTAAAGCCTTAGTAGAGATTACAAATTTATTAAAATCACCATTAGTTGATAGCAAAAAAGCTCCACATAATACACAAATTAAAGCTAGAATTTCATATATGTTAGGAAATCTTTTTTGTTCAAAACATACGATTAGCACTATAAAAACAGGGGCTGTATATTGAATTACGGTAGCAATTGCAGCATTGCTTAATTCAATTCCGTAAAAGTATGTATATTGACACATAAAAATGCCGAAAAATGAAAATATTAATAATGTAAATAGGTGTTTTGTGTTTTTAAAAATTAAAAAATTAATTTTGATTTTTCTTATTAAACAAAATAAAAGCATTAATATTCCAGCAAATAATAATCTTAATGGCACTAAAAAATCAGCATTTAAGCCTTTTTTTAAGAATATAAATTCTCCACAAACACCACTAAATCCCCAGCAAATTCCACCTAAAAAAACTAAAATTACCCCATAATTTTTACTCATATTAATCCTTTAGGCAATTATAGTTTAAATGCTATTTTATTTGCTTAATTTTTTAGATTAGTTAATTTATTTTATTAAATACTTAAAGTGATTATAAATTAAATAAATAGTATGGATTTTATAATAATAATTATTAGAATTTAAAATAATTTTTCAGTTTATTTTAAAATTAAATAATTAAAATAAAAATATAATTTTAATTTAAGGAGATTAAGATGAAAGTCTTAAAAAAAGTTTCAAGTTCATTGGTTTTAGCTACTATGCTAATGGGGGGGGGTAATTTATTTGCTTTAAGCGAAGGTAATGAATACATTACATTAAGCACTCCTATCCCAAATGCTCAAAATTCAGTTTATGAAGTATGGTCTTATAGATGTACACATTGCTATTCACATCATAAAGCAAAAACTATGGAAAAAATCCAAGCTGCATTCCCTGATGTAAAAGTTGGATATTTATTAGTAAAAACTATGGGAGATTATGGCAAGCAAGCTGCTGAAGTTTTAGCTTATGCACAAAATGAAGATGAAAAAGCAGGAAGAAAAGTTGCTGACGCACATAGCTTACACCATAAAGTAAGTGATGCTTATTTTTCAGCTTATTTTAAGAAAAATCAAAGATGGGGAAATGGTGCTGAGCCAGATAAATTTTATGAAACAGGTCTAAAAGCTTTAGGAATTGATAAAGCAAAATTAGATGAGTTTTTAGCTACTCCTAAGGCTCAAGAAATCATTGCTTCTTATGAAATCGCTGACCCTATTTCAAAGAATTTCGGAACTCCAGGTTTTGTAGTTAATGGAAAATATGAAGTAAATATTTCAAAAATTGGCTCGCCTGAAGCTTTAGTTGAGGTTATTAAAGAATTACTTAGTATGTAAGGAGTTTTGCTATGAAGCTTCTTAATAAATTAACAAGCCTACAAGAAGGTAGGCTTTTATGGATATTAATGGTTATTGTTACATTAGGTCTTACTTGTGTAGCACATTATTTCTTTCAAGATTATTTATATATGCAGCCTTGCGAACAATGCGTATATATTAGATATGCAATGATAGTAATGGCAATAGGTGGCATAATAGCAGCTATTTATCCACATCAACTAACTAGAATTATTGGATATACTTTAGGTTTTTATGGTTGTTTAATAGGTTTTGGATTTTGTATAACTTTAAATGAAATTCACGAAGCAGTGCATAATGCAAATGCTTTTGGTGGAGTGCAAGGTTGTAGAGAAATTCCAATATATCCTTTTGCATTGCCTTTACACGAATTAGCACCAGGCTGGTTTTTACCTACTGGAGAATGTGGTCTTGATAATCCTATCGTGCCTGAAGATGCTTATGCTACTTTAAGTTCTTTTCAACAATTTTTTGTAGGAACTGAAGCGGGTGATTTTGAAGATGGATTTTATTCACAAGGTTGGTATTTAATACCTAGTTTGCATTTTATGAATATGGCAATTGCATGTTTATTATGCTTTGTATGTTGTTTTGTTGCACTTTTAGCAATGTTTATAGGCTTTATATCAAAACCTTGCAAATGCGCAAAAATTGGTGCTATTATTGTAATAGCTGTTACTTTGATTTTATTTTTTAGTGGAAATGCTATTAAAGCAGCAAAAATTGCTTCAATGGCAGCTGGAATTTGAATATATTAATTTTTTAAAGGAGATTAAAATGAAAAAGGTATTGAGTTTATTTGCAGCAGCTGCAATTCTTTCAACAAGTGCTTATGCTATAGGTGGTGCTAGTGGTGCTAAGACTGATTATCACAAACAAGGCAAAATCGGTGAATTAGTAATGAACCCTTATAAAATCGCTCCCCTTACTGCAGTTATTAAAAATGGTGGTTATAAATTAAGCGATGTTAGCGTTGAAATTGTTCCTAAGGAAAACGGAGTTCCTTTAAAATATAATGTTGCTAATAAATTTTTATTAACTCACGGGGGAATTCCAGTTTTTGGACTATATCCTAATTATTACAATACGGTTAAGGTTAGCTATACAAAAGAAGCAAATGGCAAAAAAGAAAGAGTAGAAAACGAAGTTTATGAAATGTATGCTAGTGCTATTTATGTAGAAGCTAGTGGAATTAAATTCCAAAAAGCTGCATTATTTAGTGAAGCTAAAGTAAATAAAATTGACCCAGAATTTAAAGATAGACTTTATTTTGTAAATAATATTGAAGAAAAAAGTGGAGCAGGAACTAAAGTAGTATGGAATAACCCAACAGGCGGGGCATTAGAATGGAATTACTATCCGCAAAACTTTATCATTGATACAACAGGAGAAGTTAGATGGTATATGTTAGCTACTCCAATTTATGACCTTGATAGCTCAACTATGGCTGGTGTTATGATGGGCTTTAAACAAGATACTGATGGTGCTTTAGTTTGGGGATATGGTCAAAGATATGCAAAATATGACATAATGGGAAGAGAGATTTTCAATCGTCGCTTACCTGCAAACTATATTGATTATTCACACCAACTTGATGTTGCAGCTAATGGAAATTATTTTTTAAGAGTTGCTAGTGCAAATACACTTCGCCCTGATGGTAAAAATGTAAGAACGGTAAGAGATGTTATCGTAGAAATTGATAGAGATGGTAATGTGGTTGATGATTGGAGATTATACGAAATACTTGACCCATATAGAGATATAGCATTAAAAGTTCTTGACCAAGGTGCAGTATGTTTAAATATTGATGCAAATAAAGCAGGTCAAACTTTAAGTGCTGAAGAATTAGCAAAACTTGATAGTAGTGATAAGTTTGGAGATATTGTTGGAACTGGAGCAGGTCGCAACTGGGCTCATGTAAATAGCGTTAGTTATGACCCAAGTGATGATAGTATTATCATTTCATCTCGCCATCAAAATGCAGTTGTAAAAATTGGTCGTGATAAAAAAATCAAGTGGATTTTAGGTGCTCACAAAGGTTGGAAAGATGAGTTTAAAAAATACTTATTACAACCTGTAGATAATAAAGGTAAAAAAATTGAGTGTGATGATGAATATAGTAAATGCCCAGGATATGAAAATCCTGAAGGTGGATTTGACTTTACTTGGACTCAACACACAGCTTATAGAATTCATGAATTAAGTAAAAAAGGTGTTACTTATATAACCGTATTTGATAACGGAGATAGTCGTGGTATGGAACAACCTGCGTTTCCAACTGATAAATACTCTCGTGCAGTTGTTTATAAAATAGATGAGAAAAAAATGAGCGTTGAACAAGTTTGGGAATACGGCAAACAAAGAGGTCATGAATGGTATAGCCCTGTAACTTCTTTAGCTCAATATAATGCAGATAAGAACTCAATTTTTGCATATTCAGCTACTGCTGGAGCTAATTTTGATTTAGCAAATGGAGCATTCACTTCAGCGCCAAATCCATACATTATGGAATTTAAATATGGCTCAACCACTCCTAGCGTTGAAATCCAATTAAAAGATACAACAGGCTATCAAGCGTGGCCGTTTGATTTAGGCAAAGCACTTAGTAAATAAGTAAAAAAGAACTAGAATTATTTCTAGTTCTTTAAATTCTTAATAAAATATATAATAATACTTAAGGCTTTTTTGCAATCTTCTTGCTCTCCTAAGCCGCAAGATTTTTTAAAATATTTAAACGCTTTAAATAAATTATTATGTTTTACATACAAAATAGCTATATTTTTACAAGAAATCGCATTATCCATATTACAAGCTTTTAAATGATTTTCAAAACCTAATTTTTCGTTTTTCATCTTATCATTATATAAATATAATTGCCCTAAATTAAAGCAAGAATTTTGGTCATTTAACTTGCAATAATGTTCAAATATTTTAGCGGTTCTATCTAAGTTAGTATTTGTATTTATATATACGAAGGCTAATTGCATACAGGCATCTTTTATATTTGCTTTACAACCTTTAAATAAATATGGTTCTGCTTTAATATCATCTTTTAAAGTATTAGAATAAAATATACCTAAATTCCCACAAGAAATTCCATCATTATTATTATACTCACAAGATAATTTATAATAATATTCAGCCTTTTGTAAGCTATCTGGATTGTTTTCTTCATTATAAATAGTTGCTAAATTATTACAAGCTTTATATGATTTTTCATTACAAGAGATTATGTATAGTTCTTTTGCTTTTTCTAAATCACATTCAACGCCTAAACATTTGTGATATTTTAAAGCTTCTTTATAATAATCTTGCGAAAAAGCAATCACGCTAATTAATGCGATTAATAATATTTTTTTCATTTTTTCTCCTTTTATGTTTTGAGTTATTATTGATTTAAATAATTAAAATAGCAAATATATTATTTTAAAATCACTTTTTTGTATTTAATTGCTTTTGTAATTAAAAATGTGTATAAACTACACACTTTTTGAATTTTTTTACAAAAAGTTATTAAAAATGTTAAAAATTATTTTAAAATGAGCTTTTTAAAATTAATCAAAGGATTATTATGAGAACGCAAAACAACTCATTTTCGCTTGTTATTTTAACAGCGTTATTTTTTATGATGGGCTTTTTAACCGTTTTAAACGATATTTTAATCCCACATCTTAAAGAACTTTTTGAATTAACTTATTTTCAATCATCTTTAGTTCAATTTTGCTTTTTTGGAGCGTATTTTATAACTTCTGCATTTTTTGGTAAGCTAATTCAAAAAATTGGCTATCAAAATGGTGTTGTAGGTGGATTTTTATTAGCCGCATTAGGTGCTATTTTATTCTATCCTGCAGCAGGAACTCATAGTTATGCTATATTTTTAGGTGCTTTATTTGTTTTAGCTAGTGGGGTAGTGTTACTTCAAGTTACAGGAAATCCTTTCGTTACTTTATTATCACCTAGTGGTAAAGAAGCAAGAAATTTAGCTTTAGTTCAAGCATTTAATTCACTTGGAACAACCGTTGGACCATTTTTTGGTAGCTTATTTATCTTAAGTTCAACTACAAATTTAAGCTTAGAAGAAAAAATAAGCTCGGTTCAATTACCTTATTTAGGAATTGCAGTTGCACTAATTGTTTTAGGAATTTTTGTGAAGTTTTTCATAAAATTACCTGATGTAAGAATTACAGCAGAAGAAATTAGCGAAAACGCACACGATACAAGAACAAGTGCTTGGCAATATAAACACTTGGTTTTAGGTGCTATTGGGATTTTTTGCTATGTTGGTGCTGAAGTTGCTATCGGCTCATTTTTAATTCTTTATTTAATGCCTATTTTAAATATCACTCAAGTAGAAGGTGCTAGTATGATAGCTTATTATTGGGGTGGAGCTATGGTAGGTCGCTTTATTGGAAGTTATATAATGAATTATATTAAACCTGCTTATTGTTTAGCATTCAATGCGGTTATTGCTATGACGCTTTTATTGTGTGCTATTTTAATTGGTGGAGAATTGGGTGCTTATGCAGTTTTAGGTGTTGGATTTTTTAACTCTATTATGTTTCCAACTATTTTTTCACTTGCTACAAATGGACTTGGTCGCTGCACTTCTCAAGCTTCAGGAATTATTTGTATAGCAATCGTTGGTGGAGCTATTATCCCTCCTATTCAAGGAATACTTGCTGATATTGTTAATTTACATATATCTTTCATTATTCCTGCGATTTGCTATTTATATATTTTATTCTTTGCAGTTAAAGGCTATAAATGCAAATAAGAATTTGAATTCAGATTTTTCTGAATTCAAATCTTAAATCTTAACCATAAAAATCCAAGCACAGCAGAACAACAACTAGCACTTAAAACTGCTAATTTTGCACTATTAAAAATTGCTTCATTTCCTTCAAAAACTAATGTATTTATAAAAAAGCTCATTGTAAAGCCAATTCCTGTTAATATACTAGCTCCGTATAAAATCTTTTTGCTAGATGGTAAGGTTGCACCTAGTTTATTAGCAAGTAAGCAAAAACTAAATACTCCTAATTGCTTTCCAATAAATAAACCAAAAAATATTCCAAAAAATACACTATTTAAATTGTCTAAATTAAACTCAAGCAATACCCCAGCATTAAATAAAGCAAATATAGGCAATATTGCATAATTTACATAAGGGGTTAAATCGTGCATAATTTGCTCTAAAAATTCTTTATTGTCTTTAGTATGTAAAGGGATAAAAAATGCACAAAGCATTCCAGCTAAAGTAGTATGAACCCCACTTTCTAAAACACAAACCCAAATAAAAGCACCTACTATTAAATAAAACATTTTGTAAGTGCAATGGAAAATATTTAATATAAATAATAACCCAACACCAATAGAGCCTAAAACAAGAGAAATATATAAAAGGTCATTTGTATAAAATATCGCAATTATAATAATTGCAGCAATATCATCAAATATTGCAAGGCTTAATAAAAATACTCTTACACTATTTGGAACATAGTTTTTTAGCATTAATAAAATAGCAATAGCAAATGCTGTATCAGTTCCTGTTGGAATTGCAAATCCACTTAATCTATAAGTATCAAAAAAATTAAATATAGAATATATTAAAGCAGGAACCATAATTCCACCTAAAGCACCAGCAAGTGGTAATAATCTTTTGCTATTTGTATTTAGTTCTCCGCATAGAATTTCTTTTTTTACTTCAAGTCCAATCCAAAAGAAAAATATAGCAACCAATCCATCATTTACCCATAAAAACAATGGTTTGCTTAAAGAATAATCTAAAAAGCTAATAGATGCTCTAGCTTCTAAACAAGCATTGTAAAATTCACTAAATGAAGAATTTTTTAAAAATATTGCTAAAAATGTCATAAATAATAATAAAAATGCAGGTAAAAGTTCGTTGTTTTTGATTTTTGATAACATTTCTCTCCTTTTAAATAAATTAAATAAAACATTCTTTAGTAAAAAATGCTTGATTTAAAGAATTGTAAAGGTTTTAAAAGCGATATTTACTCTGATAATAATTAAAAAAAATAAATAAAAGTTTATAAAAAATAATAATTTTTATTATTTAATAATTTAAAAATAAAATTAAAATTCCTATTTTAAATTCTTGAATTTAAAATAGGATATTTGAATTATTTTGTTGTATCTGGAAGTTTTTCAATATAAAGGCTAGTTGAAGGGAAAGCAAAACTTAGACCATTTTTCTCAACTATTTTCATAATTTCCATTAATATTTTGCTTTTTTCATCATAATATTGTTTAGCACTAACGCTTTTTATATAAAAGTATAGCTCTACATTGATACTACTTGCAGCAAAATCATCTAGCCAAACATAAATTGATGATTTAAAGCCTTCTAAATCATTGACAGAAATTAAATTTTGTTTGTAATAATTTTTGTTTTTGTGTTGAAATACATCATCGTTTTCGTTAGCAATTATATTATTGCTTGTCAGCAATTCTTTTATATCGTTTATAAAATTTTGTATTTGCTCTGTGCTTGCGTCGTATGTCAAGCCAACGCTCATTCTTACTCTTCTACCATATTTTCTTTTTGAATAATTTTTTATGTTTCCATTTAATATCGTAGAATTTGGGATAAATACTAAGCAGTTATCAAAAGTTCTTATGGTTGTTTTTCTAAGACCTGTTTCAACTATTGTTCCTTCTATTCCGTTAATTTCTACCCAATCACTTTGAGAAAATGAATTATCAAATAACATTAAAACAGAAGCAAAAAAGTTAGCGATAATATCTTTTGCAGCAAGTGCAACTGCTAAACCACCAATACCTAATGAAGCAATAATTGCTGAAATATCAAAACCTAATTTAGCAAGTATGATTAATATAGAGATGAATACTATTATAAAATATAGTATTTTTAGCATAAGATTTATTATTTCTTTTTTACCGCTTCTTTTAGCAATTTTTGAAATAATTATTACTCCGTATCCATCTAAAATAGTTATTAATAACCAAGTAAATGCCATAGTATTAATAATGCCAAATAGCGTTAGTATAAGTGTCATAATTGGAGCAGGATAGAATGCTATTAGAAAACATAACCATAAACCATATATATAAAATAAAGCAATTAATGGTTTTGTTGATTTTTGTAATAATTGCAATGAATGATCATCATGGTTTTTCTTAAATACTCTTAAAATTATTGCAAAAATTATTTTAAGAACTAATTTTTTTAATAAAAATATAAATAGCATTATAAGAGTGCATATTATCACTTTGCCAGGGTTTATATATTTATTTACTTCTTCTGGAAAATATGAATTAAATTTACTTAAAAATTTATTAGTATCTAGTTGCTTAAAAATATCATTAGTGGTAAATATATCTGTATTTAGTCTAAGATATGTTAAAAGTTCTGTATAAGAATTAATTTTAATTTTTACCTCTTGGTTATCACTTGTATAATTACTAATCGTTTTTATGCGTTCATCTATTAGATTTTTTAAATCTGTTTTATGCTCTTCTTTAGAATTTAGATAAGAAATAATTTCTAATAAACATTCATAAAAATTTTGTTCTACTGCTTGTAAAATTTTATCATTATTAGTTTTTTTAATATCTTTTAATATGTTTTTGTCTAAATTCTCTGGTGTAATTAGGGTTGGAAATACTGCTAGTATTTGATTTTTTTCATTTTTTAATTCTTTGATTTCAGAATTTATTTTGAGTTTATTTTGGCTGTTTTCGTCTTTTTCATCAGCTAAAAATTTATTTAATTCTTCTATTTTTATGTTTTTAGTAGAAAAATTATCAATATTATTTAATAGCTCATTAGAATATAAAAAAACCCCAAATAATAGTATAAATAAAATTCTCATTTAATATCCTTTAATGGCTTAAAGTGTCCGTCATTAGGGCAGTATTCATAGATTTCTCCTGTTTCTATTAAAAAATACCAAGCTCTAATTTTTAATTTATTCTCATCAATTCTTTTTTGAACTTCAGGATAGCCTAATAAATTTTCATAGCTATTTAAAATATTTGCTTTTTCTATCATCCAAGACCTTAATGCGTATTGACCTTCGTAGTGGTTTAGTTCTAATGTAAAATCAACTTGTTGTTTAATATCATCAATTAAAGAAACCCATTTTTTTACGTTAGGTAAAAGTTCTGCTTTTTTACTAGGAATATCTTTACATCCACCGCAGTTGCTATGCCCACATATTATTACATTTTCAACATTTAACGCATATAAAGCATATTCAATAGCTGAAGTTGTTGCTAAATATTCATCTTTTACACGATATGGTGGGATAATATTTGCTATATTTCTTACAACAAATAATTCTCCTGGAACTGTTGAAGTTATTAGATTAGGAATTACTCTTGAATCAGCACAACCTATAAATAATGTATGTGGATTTTGCTCTTCTTTTAAGTCTTTAAATAAGTCTTTATGTTCTAAAAACCCTTCTTGCATAAATTGCAATGCGCCTTTTATTAATTTATCCATTTTTTATCCTTGTTAAAAAGCGAAATTATATAAAAAAATTTCAATGAGATATTAACTAACTTAGTTATAATCAAGTGCATTTAATAATAACAAGGAGACAATTATGAGTTTATACGAAAGAACTCGCACTAGTTCAGCAATTCGCTCAGATGCTGCTATTTTTGTAAGAGATACATATATGTATTTTGCACTTTCACTAGTTGCAGCTACTTTAGGAGCTTATTTAGGTGCTACTTATTTAGCTAGTTTTTTAGTTGGCAATATTTGGGCTAGTATAGGAACGCTTATAGTAGAAATTGCCTTAATTATGATATTAAATAGAAAAAGTGAGGTAACTAATGGTGCTATTGCTATGTTATTTGCATTTGCATTTATTAGTGGATTAAGCCTTACTGGAATTATTTATATTACTTTACAAAGTCAAGCAGGTGCTACAATTATTGCTCAAGCTTTATTCTTAACAACTTTAGCTTTTGCAGGTCTTAGTGTTTTTGCATTTACAACTAAAAGGGATTTTAGCGTTTTTGCTAAAGGATTTTTTATAGTTTTATTAATTATGATAGGTGCGTCTTTATTAAACCTATTTTTCCAAAGCCACCTTTTACATTTAATAGTTTCTTGTGTTGGAGCAATAGTATTTAGCTTCTTTATCATTTATGATACTCAAATGATAATTCGTGGAGCTTATCAAACACCAATTCAAGGTGCAATTGCTTTATACCTTGACTTTATTAATTTATTTATATCTTTATTAAATATCTTAAGAAGCATTAGAGACTAATTTTTAAGCCTTCAATTTTGAAGGCTTTAACTTATTTTAAATTTTATAACATATAATACAAACTTTATTTTTAAACGAAAGAAGTAATATGAACACAATTTTTATCGCAATTCAATTTATTTTAGTAGTTATTATTTGTGCTTGCGTTCTTATGCAAAAAAGCTCAAGTATAGGCTTAGGTGCTTATAGTGGTTCTAATGAGAGCTTATTTGGAGCTAAAGGTCCTGCTGGTTTTTTAGCAAAATTTACTTTTATTATAGGAGTTTTGCTAGTAGCTAATACTATTTATTTAAGCTATAGTTATAACACTAAAACTGGTGAAAGTCTAGTAAATAAACTAGAAAATGCTAGCAAACAACTTAATGACACTAATCAGCCTAAAGCATTACCAGAATCAATTAAATAAAAGGAATACTAATGTTAAATGATATTTATTCAAAACAAAAAGAACAAAACGAAAAAGCTCACAATTCTTTAAAAAAAGATTTTATGACTTTAAGAACAGGTAAAGTAAATATTTCTATATTAGATAATGTTTTTGTAGATTATTATGGAACCCCAACTCCATTAAATCAAGTTGCAACCGTGTTAGCAACTGATGCAACGACAATTACTATTAGTCCTTGGGAAAAATCTATGATTAAGGCTATAGATACTGCTATAAAAGCAGCAAATATCGGTGTAAATCCTAATGCTGATGCTGATGGAGTTAAATTATTTTTCCCACCAATGACTAAAGAGCAAAGAGAAGAAAATGCTAAAGCTGCAAAAGCAATGGGAGAAAAATGCAAAGTAGCTATTAGAAATATTAGAAAAGACGCTAATGACGCTGTAAAAAAATTAGAAAAAGATAAAGCAGTAAGCGAAGATGAAGCCAAAAAAGCTTACGATGAAGTTCAAAAATTAACAGATGCGGCAATAGCTAAGACTGATGAATTAGTTAAAGAAAAAGAAACACAATTACTTAAAGTTTAAAAATGGCAAAGGCTAAGGTAAGTTTAGCTAGCCTTTATGATAAATTAAAAGCTGGCATTGTTGATATGTTTATGATAATGATGCCAATACAATACTTCACTACCTATATCTTAGTAGGTAGTGCTAGTGAGTATAGACAAAATCAATCTTTTATATTATTTGCAACCATTACTTATCTTTTAGTTTTATTTTTACTTTTATTTTTTAAAGGTCAGAGTTTAGGGTATAAATATTTAGGTTTGCATTTAAGAAATAAAAATGGTAAAAAAGCAAGTTTATTTCAAGTTTTTATTAGATTGGTATTGTTTGTGCTTACATTTTCTTTATTATTTGGTATTTTATTTCCATTTTTTAGAAAAGATAGGCAATATATACACGATTTATTTTCAAACACAATAGTCCTTAAGGAGAACAAATGATGGATAGAAAAAGAATTTATAATCCACAAAGTAATGAAGATTTAACATCAAGAAGAGTATTTGGTGGAAATCCACAAGGTATATTAAATTTTACAAAAGCAAAATATGAGTGGGCTTTAAAATTATGGGATTTAATGGAAGCTAATACTTGGTTTCCTAGAGAAGTTGATACTACAAAAGATGCACTTGATTATAAATGTAATTTAACTTCAAGTGAAAAAAGAATGTATGATTTAGTATGGAGCCAACTAATTTCTATGGATAGTTTTCAAACCAATAACCTTGCCGATAATATCAACCCTTATATAACAGCTCCAGAGATTAATGCAGTATTAGCAAGACAAGCTTACGAAGAAGCAAATCATTCAAAAAGTTATGCAGTAATGGTTGAAGCTATTTGTGATGACACTGATTTAATATATGAAATGGAAAAGCACGACGCTACTTTAAGAAAGAAAAATGATTTTATTTCAAGTTTATATGAAGAACTTGCGGGAGATGTAACTGATGAAAAGTTACTATATGCAATGGTTGCGAATCAAATTCTAGAAGGAATTTATTTTTATAGTGGCTTTACTGCAATTTATGCACTAGCTCGTGCAGGTAAAATGCTAGGTTCTGCTCAAATGGTTAGATTTATTCAAAGAGATGAAATCACTCACTTATTGTTGTTTCAAAATATGATTAATTCAGTTAGAAAAGAAAGACCTGATTTATTTAATGAAAAAACAATTGCTAAAATTTATGAAATGTTTGAAAGAGCTGCAGAACTTGAAATTGAATGGGGTAAATACATTACTCAAAATCAAATTATGGGCTTTACTGACGATATAATTACTGAATATATTCATTATTTAGTAGATTTAAGACTTAGCTCAATCGGACTTGATAAAAAATATAATGCAAAACATCCTATTAAATGGGTTGATGATTTTTCTAAATTTAACGACCAAAAGAGTAACTTTTTTGAAAGTAAAGTTACAAATTATAGTAAAGGAAGCTTGAGTTTTGATGATTTTTAAGGATATTTACGAACAGCAAAAATGTGCTAGACTTGCTGAAAATATTGCAAATGAAGTTAATATTAGCAATGAGATTAAACAAGCATTTGCTAATACACCAAGAGAAATTTTTATGCCTATGAGTAATTTTGCTTATGAGCTTCACGCAATGCCGCTTAGCTCAAATCAATGGATTAGCTCACCAATTACCGTTGCAAAGATGACAGCAGCGCTAGAGCCTGTTGGTGCTGATAGTGTGCTTGAGATTGGTTGTGGTAGTGGGTATCAAGCCGCACTTTTGAGTAATCTTATTAGAAGAGTTTTTTCTCTTGAGAGAATAAAGGAATTATCAAATAAAGCAATAAAAAATCTTGATACAATCAAGGCAAATGTATATGTTCGCCACGCCGATGGAAATAATGGGCTTAAAAATTATGCACCTTATGAGAGAATTTTACTATCTGCATATACAAATAAAGTTCCTGATGTATTATTTACTCAACTTGAAGTTGGTGGAATTTTAGTAGCTCCTGTTGGAAATGAAAATAAACAATATATTACTAAGTATATTAAGCATAAAGATAGAATAGAAGAAATCATTCTTGATTCTTGCACTTTTGTTCCTATGTTAAGTGGTGTTGAATAATAATTTAACACCACTTTTTTAATTGATATTGGTTTTTATTAAAATAATATTTTAAATTCTATTTAAATTATAAAAAATTACTTAATAAGGTAAAAATTATCCTTTGTAAAGAAAAATTAATTTTAAAAATATATAATCAAAGTTTTATTTAAAAATTAAGGACAAATTGAGTCAATGAATAAGGTTTTCTTATCATTTGTTGTTAGTGGTAGCTTACTAGCATCAAATTATAAGCTAGTTCCATTGAGTGCTGATGGAGTAGCTTTATCTAGCTCAAATTTAGCAAAGAGTTTTAGTGCCGATGCGGCTTTTATAAATCCAGCAAATATGGGATTTTTAGGACAAAATCCACAATTGCATTTTAGTTCAAATTTTTACAATGCTGCTGGCTCAAGATTTACAAATGAATTGGTAAATGGTTTAGATGGCGAACCATATTATAACGCCACTGATGCACACGGAAAAGAGTTTTCGTTCTTTATACCAACACTTGCATTTGTTTATCCTATTAACGAGCAACATTTTGTTGGATTTGCAGGTTATACTGATTTTGCTGCTGTTTATGGATGGAATAGTGATTATGCAAAAGCACTTGCTAATAATATGGATATTCGTGGTGGAACTGCAGCTATTTCCTATGCTTATAAGCCTATTGATGAATTAAGTTTGGGTGCAAGTTTAACATTAAATCATACTAGAATCAAATTTAATATTTTAAAAGATAATGCAAAAAATCCTAGATATATTCCAGCAGATATTAGTAGTGTAAATAGAGTTTGGGTTGATGAAAAAGGTAATGCACATCCTTATTCTTGGGTATATGAAGGAGATGCTAGGGTAGATAATGGTTATAAATTTGGATACAAATTATCTTTAACTTATGTTCCTAAATATTTTGATGATAAATTAAGATTTTCATTACTTTACAATTCTTCTTATAAAAATAAGTTTGAAGGTAATATTGATTTTAAAATGTCAAAGTTTGGAATGTTTGATTTTGCAAATAATTTATCTCCAAAAAATCAAGAACAATTTAATTCTATGCAAATGTCTATTCAAGAGTTAGCAGCTATGAGTATTGGATTGGCTGGTCTTATGAGTGAAGTATATAAAATAGACCCTACCAATGGTTCTATAGTTGGAACTTTACCTACTCAAGATAGTAAAGTTGGTTATAATGGTTATGTGAGTGCTAATTTCTTATATCCTGCTAATGCTAATTTTGGTATTGCCTATGAATATGGTAAACACGAGTTTATGTTTAATATGGGAAGAACATTTTGGAGTAAAGCAAAAACATTGGATTTAAAAATAAATTCACCAGAAATTCCACAATCATTAAAGCTCGCAACAATGCAATTTATGCAAAAGTGTGCAGCATCTGGTAATGATTGTAATACTATTGAAGGTTTTCAAAAAGTTGCTATGAGTATAGGTGCTACTTTAGACCCTAAAGATAAGCAAGCTATTGAAGAGTATTTTTTATCATCATTTTTACAAAGTAGTTTAGAACAAGGTTGGAGAGATACAACATTACTTAGCTTTGGTTATAGATATAACTATGATAAAGAATTATCGCTTATGCTAGGTTTTTCTACAGAAGATAGTCCAGTAAGACGCGAGAAAATAAGCTTTTTAGCAAAAGATAGTAGAATGTATATGTATTCTTTAGGACTTGAATATAGATTAAACAAAAACTTAAAAGTAACAGGAGCGGGAGCATATCAACACTATGCTGATGTTAAAGTAAATAATGTTACTGATAATATTTTGATACAGACTAAAGGTAAGTTTTCAAATCAATCAAATCAGATTGTAAATGTTGGTATCAATTATGAGTTTTAATTAAAGGATATTAATGCAAAATTATTATGAATACTTAGAACATTATTCTAATTTAAGTAGAGTTGCTATTTTTGATGCAAATGGAAAAATAAGCTTTAAAGAGTTAAAAACTCATGTAGATAAAATGATAGCTTTTTTGCAAAATCAAGGCGTTAAAAGTGGTGATAATGTAGCTTTTATTATGAGTAATTGTAAAGAATTTATGATTTTATATTTTGCAATAGCATCTTTAAAAGCAGTCGCAGTTCCTATTAATACTATGCTAAAATGTGAAGAATATGAGTATATTATTAAAGACTGCGATGCAAAATTATTAATAGTTTCAAAAGATATTAAAGAAGCTGCTGAATTAGCTAATGAATTTAAAGATATTTTAATATACCATTCTTTTGATGATAATTTAAAAGATGGATATTTAGCGAGTTATTTAGATTATGCACCTGTTTATAATTTTAAGTGTGAAGCTAGTATTGATGATAGCGTTCATATAATTTATACTTCAGGAACAACAGGTCTTCCTAAAGGAGTTTTATTAAGCTATAAAAATATTTTATCAAATATCAAATCAGCTCAACACGATTTTAAAATAAAATCATCAGATAGAGCCATAGCGTATTTGCCTATGTTTCATAGTTTTACTTTAACAGCAGTTTGTTTATTACCTTTACTTTCGGGTTGTTCGCTTGTAATTGAGCGTTCTGTTTTACCTTTTTCAAATGTTATAAAACAAATTCTATTAAAAAGAGTTACGATATTATTTTCAGTTCCTGTGATACTAAATGCTTTATTAAAGGCAAAGTTACCTTGGTATTTTATGTGGTTTCATAAAATTAGAATTATAGTATCAGGCTCTAGTGCCTTAAGTGAAGGAACTCTTAAAGCCTATAAGGAAAAATTTAAAAGAACCGCAGTTTTAGAAGGCTATGGATTAAGCGAATGTTCTCCAGTAGTTGCGGTAAATCGCCTAGATAAGCAAAAGGTTAATTCAGTAGGTTTGCCATTACACGGGTATCAAGTAAAAGTAGTAGATGATGATTTAAAAGAATTACCTATCGGAGAAGTAGGGGAGTTAATCGTAAAGGGTGATTGTGTAATGCAAGGCTATTACAATAAACCTGAATTAACCAATGAAGTAATAGAAGGCGAGTGGCTTAAAACAGGTGATATTGCAAGACTTGATGAAGATGGATTTATTTATATAGTAGATAGGAAAAAAGACATAATAATTGCAAAGGGTATTAATATATATCCAAGAGAAATTGAAGATATTATTATGCAATTAGATGAAATTGATTCTTGTGCTGTTATAGGTGTTAAGGATAGTGATTTAGATGAAAGCGTTGTTGCTTATGTTTGTTTAAAAGAAGGTGCTAAACTAAGTGCTCAAGAAATTCAAAAGTATCTTAAAAAGTATTTAGCAAATTATAAAGTTCCTAAAACAATTGTGTTTAAATGCGAATTACCAAAAAATGCTGCTGGAAAAGTATTGAAAAAAGAATTAAAAAAAGAGTTAGAAATTGGAAAAAATTAAAGAGTTTTTAAGTAATAATTACGAAGAGAGTTTTTTATATTTAAAGTTATTAAATCAAGGTCTATCTAAAGAAGCGTGCATTATATTAAGAACAATGCTAAACAAAACTATAAAATCTCGTTTTGGGATAAAGTTTCATAGCATTGTAGAAGATGCTTTTAATGCTAATACTACTGCTCAAATGGTTTCATATTTACCAAATTTCGTTGAGCTATATGAGAAAAAATTTATTCAAGAAGCAAGCGGAAAGCAGTTTAATTATAAAGATAATGCAGGGCTTATTTTATTTCAATCAATAGCGCTTACAAGATATGCTCATGTATTTTTTAACCTTGCTAATGAATTTGATGGAGCAAGATTAATTAGTGATAATGAATTAGAAGAATATAAACATAAGCCTTATACTGATTTAAGCGTTTATTTAAATGATTGCTTTGATATGATTGATGCTAGGATTAAATTAGAGTTTTTAACATCGGATTTAAGACTTGATTTGATTAATACAAGGCTTAAAAATAGCCCAAAATTTCATAATCCTTTTAATGAAATTATGAAAGATTATGATTTGAGTGCCGAAGAAACTCTTATATTAATGGCTTTATTAAAAGAAGAATTAACAGGCTCTAAAAAACCACTTCATTATGAAGAATTATTAAGCATAATTAATCCTTATCAATTAGAAAAGATTAGAAATTATGAATTATTAAGTGATGATTCTAAGTTGCTTAGCAATGAATTAATTGAATATGTTGGTAATGATAATAGATTTATTATAAGTGATAATGCTTTAAAATATTTTTTCCCAAATAAAGGCGAAAATATTAAAGCTATTGTAGAAGAATTAAATTTCTTTGAATATTTAGAAATAAATGAAATAGATTTAATAGTTAGTAAAGATATTAGCGATTTAGCAACAAGTCTTAAAAAACGCTCAACCAAAAGTGTGGCAAAAAGATTGAAAGATTGGGGCATAGTAAAAGATGATATTTTAAGAGCTAATATAATTTTTTATGGACCTCCAGGCACGGGTAAGACTATGAGTGCTAGTTATTTAGCAAAAACTTTAAAAAGAGAAATTATCACACTAGATTGCTCTAAAGTATTAGATAAGTATGTAGGAGAGAGTGAGAAAAATGTTCGTGCTATTTTTGATAATTATAAAATAATTAGCAAAAGCGTTAAAACTCCACCTATTTTATTATTAAACGAGGCCGATCAATTTTTAAGCACTAGAAGTGTAGCAAGTCACGGAAGTGAATTAATGCATAATCAAATGCAAAATATTTTCTTAGAACAACTAGAAAAATTTGATGGCATTGTAATAGCTACAACTAACTTTTTAGATAGTTTAGACCCAGCATTTTCAAGGAGATTTGAGTATAAAATCAAATTCTCAAATCCAACAGAAATAGAGCGTGAGAAGATTTGGAAATTACACTTACCAAAAAATGCGGAATTTGAATCAGGATTTAAAGTAGAAGATTTAAAAAGTTATGAATTAAGTGGAGCACAGATTAAAATGGTTGTTAAAAATACTGCTATAAAAGTTGCTCAAGGCGATGGAATTTTTAGATTAGATGATTTTAAAGAAAGTATTCAAAAAGAACTAAATAGCGATTTTTCTAAAGAAATTAAAATGGGCTTTAATTAATCAATAGCCCTTATAATAAAATAAACTACGAAAGGAAAATCCAGTGAATATTATTAAAAAAGCTCTAACATTTGAAGATGTATTATTGGTTCCGCAATATTCAGAAGTTTTACCAAAAGAAGTTGATATTAGTACAAAGCTTACTAAAAATATTAATTTAAATATGCCTTTAATTTCGGCTGCTATGGATACGGTTACAGAGCATAAGGCTGCAATAATGATGGCAAGGCTTGGTGGAATTGGAATAATTCATAAAAATATGGATATTGAAAGCCAAGTAAGAGAAATAATCAGGGTTAAAAAAAGTGAAAGTGGTATTATATATGACCCTGTTTATGTTAATACTAAAGCAAAGGTAAGTGATGCTTTAGCTATTATGAATGAATATAGTATTTCAGGTGTTCCTGTTGTAGATAATGATAAAAAATTATTAGGAATTTTAACTAATCGTGATTTGAGATTTGAGACTGATTTTTCAAAAATAGTTGATGAAGTAATGACAAAAATGCCTTTAATTACTGCTAAAAAAGGCTGCACCTTAGATGAAGCTGAAGTAATTTTTAGTAAAAATAAAATAGAAAAATTGCCTTTAGTAGATGAGAGTAATACTCTTTGTGGTCTTATTACTATAAAGGATTTAAAAAAGCGTAAAGAATATCCAAATGCAAATAAGGATAAATTAGGAAGATTAGTAGTAGGTGCTGCTATTGGAGTAGGGCAACTTGATAGGGCTAGAGCTTTAGTAAATGCAGGTGTTGATGTCTTGGTTATGGATAGTGCTCACGGACATAGTAAAGGCATAATTGATACTTTAAAAGAAATCAAAAAAGAATTAAATATAGATGTAATAGTAGGCAATATCGCTAATCCTAAGGCGGTTAGGGATTTAGCATTAGCAGGAGCAGATGCTATAAAGGTTGGTATTGGACCAGGTAGTATTTGCACTACTCGTATAGTAAGTGGAGTTGGAGTTCCACAAATTACTGCTATTAGTGATTGTGCTGAAGTTGCTAAAGAGTTTAATGTGCCTATAATTGCTGATGGTGGGATAAAGTATTCAGGAGATATCGCAAAGGCTCTTGCAGCAGGTGCAAGTAGTGTAATGATAGGCTCGCTTTTAGCAGGGACTGATGAAAGTCCAGGAGAATTTATCACATATCAAGGAAGACAATATAAATCGTATCGTGGTATGGGTAGCTTAGGGGCTATGGCAAAGGGTAGTTCTGATAGATATTTTCAAGAAGGAACAGCAAAAGAAAAGCTAGTGCCAGAAGGAATTGAAGGAAGAGTTCCACATACTGGAAGTATTAAAAATGTAGTGTTTCAATTACTTGGTGGTCTTAGAAGCTCAATGGGTTATAACGGAGCTATAAATATAAAAGATTTTCAAGAAAAAGCCGAGTTTGTAGAAATTACTAGTGCAGGGCTTAAAGAAAGCCATGTTCATGATGTAACAATCACTGCAGAAGCACCAAATTATAAGGTAAATCAATGAAAAAAACTTACGAACAAATCTGTGAAATTTTAGATGAAAAATTAAAAATAATTGAAGATGAGCAAACGCCTTTATTTGATTTAGTAGATGCGTATAAAGATGGTATGAAACTAATAAACGAAGCTAGAGAATTATTAGATAAGGCTAGTAAAGATATTGAAGAATTTGAACAAACTAAACAAAATAATTCTTTAAGTATTGATACAGAAAGATTGCCATTTTGAAAATAGCAGCACTTCAACTAAGCACTCAGGCTTTAAGCAATGCAAGGCTTGATTATTATTTAAGAATTTGCGAGCAAAAAGATGTTAGGTTAGTAGCGTTAGGCGAGTATGTTTTAAATAATTTTTTTACTGAATTAAAGCAAATGCCAGTTGATTTAGTAAAAGAGCAAAGCAAGGTAAAACTAGAAGCCTTAAAAGAATATAGTGCTAAATATAATTTATGTATAGTTGCTCCTATAATTCTTAGCACTAATAAAGGTTTTAATAAAACTTGCTTAGTAGCAAATAAAGGTAAAATCAAATATATAAATCAGCAAGTTTTTATGCCGTATTCACATTGGAATGAAAAGGATTTTTTTATAAATTCAACAAAAGCTATTAAATTACATACTTTTAAATGTGATAATTTTAAAATAGGCGTTTTATTTGGCTATGAAATACATTTTGATGAGTTTTTTAAAAAGGCAAATGAATTAGATTTATTGATAATTCCTACGGCAAATACTTATAATTCAAATTCTAGATGGTGCGAACTTATTAAAATGAGAGCATTTTTAAATAATACTAATATTTTAAGAATAAATCGTATTGGTGTTAGCGAAGTAGATGAATTAGAGTGGAATTTTTATGGTAATAGTTTTTTATGCAATGCTTATGGAGATATAGTTCAAGAATTAAGCGACGCTGAAGAAGTATTAATTTCTGAAATTAGCAAACCTAGTGAAGCTGCTAAATTTTGGCAATTTAAGGAAGTAAGAAATGAAATCAACAAGCGACTTTTATGAAAGACAAACTTTATTATTAAAAGATAAGCAAAAGAATTTAGAAAACAAAGAAATCATAATAATAGGTGCAGGCGGTCTTGGCTCAAGTATAGCATACGCACTTGCTAGTAGTGGTATAAAGAGTATTAGTGTAGTTGATTTTGATATAGTTAGCTTTAGCAATATTCAAAGGCAAATTATGTTTAATTTTAACGATGAAGGTAAAGCTAAGGTTGATTGTTTTAATAAATTAAAAGAGCGTTCATTTTGTGATATAAAAACTTATAAAATGAGTGCGGCAGAATTTTTTGCTACTAAACCTAGTGCTGATTTGATTATGGATGCGACCGATAATTTATCAGTTAGAGCTGAAATTGATAATTACGCTAAAGCCAATAATATTCCTTGGATTTTTGCTAGTGTTGAAGAGTTTTTCATAAGTGCTAGTATTGTAAAAAATAAAAAAATAGCATTCAAAAATGAAATAAAAAGGATAAAACCCCAAGCAACTCCATTTGTTATGTTTAGTGCTACTTTTGCAAGTATTTTGGCATTAAAATATCTAGCAGGTTATGAAGTAAAACTTGATTATTTATATTATTTTGATTTTTCAAAAGATATTTTAAATCTTAATAAGTTTAATTTATGAACCATCAAGAAAAATCATTTTTTTTATTAATATTTGCTGTAGTTATCTGGGGAGCATCGTTTTTGCCTACTAAGTGGGTATTAAACTATATAAATAGCTATGAATTATTATTTTATAGATTTTTATTAGCTTCTATTGTGTTTTTTTTCTTGGTTAAAAATGATATTTTAAAACATTACAAAAATACTTATTTATATGGATTAATCACTGGTTTTTGTATGGCGTTTGCCTTTATTTTTCAAACCCAAGCACTAAGCTTTACTCAAAGCTCTAATGTGGCTTTTCTAACTGGTTTAGAAGGAATTATTGCTCCATTTTTATGCTTTTTTATAAGCAAAGCAAAGCTTAGTTTTAAGATATTTTTCCTAGCTTTACTTGCTTGTTTTGGTATGTTTTTATTTAGTGATGCGAATTTTGATAATTTTGGAAAAGGCGAATATTTAGCGATAATTTGTGCTGTGTTTTTTGCACTTTTAGTGGCTTTAAATGATAAATTTTTAAAATCAAATGATTTAAATACTTTTATATTTTTTCAATTTGTAGGCAGCACGATAATGTATTTATTATCGGCTTTAATTTTTGCTGATTTAAGTTTAACTCCTATTTTAAATTCTAAGGTTTTTATACTTATTTTAGTATCAGCATTGGTATTTACAATATTTTGTTTTTTTGCTCAAAATTACGCTCAAAAGCACCTTCATCCAAGTAAAGTCGCATTGATTTTACTACTTGAGCCAATTTCGGCTGGAATTTTAGGAAGTTTTTATGGAGAAGTATTTACAATTTTACAATTATTAGGAGCAGGGTTAATTTTGATTGCTCTAGCATTTTCTTAAAGGATTTTTATGAAAAAAATATTTTTTATTGGTATTGGTGGCATTGGTCTTAGTGCGTTGGCTAGATTTTTAAATGAGCGTGGAATTAGTGTTTTAGGAAGCGATGTTTATGAGAGTGAATTAGTAAAAGAATTAAGAGCAGAAGGAATTGCGGTTTTTATAGGTCATAGTGCATCAAATTTAAGCAACGATATTGATTTAGTAGTGCATTCAGCAGTAATTCGTGAAAACAATCCTGAAATAAAAAAAGCAAAAGAACTAGGCATAAAAGTTCTATCAAGAAAAGAAGCCTTGCCACTTATTTTAGAAAACAAAATGCTTTTTGCAGTTGCAGGTGCACACGGCAAAAGCACTACAAGTAGTATCCTAGCAAATATTTTGCAAAGCTCTTTTATAATCGGTGCAGTGGATAAAAGAGCTGGTAAAAATATGGTGTATAAAACTAGTGAAAAATTAGTTTTTGAAGCTGATGAGAGTGATAGTTCGTTTTTGAATTTAAATCCTGCTTTAAGTATAGTAACTAATGCTGAACCTGAACATTTAGAGCATTATAACCACGATTTAAACGCTTTTTATAAAGCTTATACAGACTTTTTAAAACAAAGCAAAATTAGAGTAATTAATGCTGAAGATGAGTTTTTAGCTACAATTGATTTAGATTGTGAAAGACTAGTGCCTAGCGAAGATATTAAAAACTTAGAATTTGAAGTTAAGGATTATTTGCCTTTTATATCTTTTGATTTAAGAGATTTTGGTCGTTTTAGCGTGCAAGGTCATAGCGAATGTATAGCTATTGATACTGCTTTAGCAATACTTGCTGCTAGGTGTGTTGGGCTAAGCCTAAGTGAGATTAAGCAAAATTTAAAAGATTTTTGTGGTATTAAAAAGCGTTTTGATGTTTTATATGCTAGTAAGGATTTTGTAATAATTGATGATTACGCTCATCATCCAACCGAAGTAAGAGAGACTAAAAAAGGCATATTTTCTTATGCAAAAGCACTAAATTTAGATGATACTATAGCGATTTGGCAACCGCATAAATACACAAGATTGCTTGATAATTTAGAAGGTTTTAAAACTTGTTTTGAAGGTTTTTCAAAGTTATTTATTTTGCCTGTTTATAGTGCTAATGAAGATGAAATTAAAATTGATTTAGCTAAGCATTTTCCTAATGCTTGTTTCATAGACGATATAAAAAGAGTTGATAATTCTTTAAAATTATTTAGTAATTTAGGAGAAATTACTTTAGATAAAGGCGTAGTGGTTGGATTTAACGCAGGTGATTTGACCTATAAATTAAGGGGCTTAAAATGATTAGATTTGCAATATTTTTAATATTGTTTTTTGCATTAATTGGTGTTTGCATTTATTATAAAAATCATTTTAATTCTAAGCTTTATGTGGCTGTTATTTCATTAATAGTTGTTACTTTTATAGTTGGTTTTATATACACTAGCCTAGATAATTCAAGTGGAGCTTTAAAGCAAGAGATTTTAAATATTTATAATTCAGGTAAGGATTTAGATTGTCAAGGTATAAAAATCAATATCAAAACTCACGGATTTAACAACGGAACTTCAGTATTTATAGATAATACTAACAATCAAAAAATAGATATGTTTATTTGTAAATAATTTTAAGAATTTAATTAAAGCCTAAATAATAAAGGCTTTAATTATTTTAACTATCTTTAAAATATATTTTAGCAGCAAAGCTTACTGCTAAAATTATCATTGAACTTATTAATAAAATTGAAACCAACATTTTTTACCCCTTTAAAAATATCTATAAAGCACAGCATTAATTCCACTTGGCATATCGCTTGTGCTTTCTAATTCTTCAATTTCTTCATATTTTTTACGAGCTTTTTGCTGCTCTTGATGATTTGAACCTTCTTTTTTATCTCCAAAATTCATAGCAAGACCCGTAAAGCCCATATTTACAAGGCTATTTTTAAATTCTTGCTGATTTGCTATGAAAAGATTTAAAGTATTTGCATTGTTTGAATTAAGATTTATATGTAAGTTATTACCCCTTGCAATCATAGTAACATTAACTTCTCCTAATTCTTTAGGATTTAAATTAATGCTAACTTTATGGCTTGGAGCTTTGAATTTTTCTATTTCTTCTTTAAAATCTCTTGTAAAATTATCAATTACTAATTTAGTTTGTTCTTTACTAAGTTCTTTATTAGGATTTAAAAAATCAACTTTAAGATTTTGTGGTAGATTTAGCTTTTCTTTATTATCTTGAGTTTGGCTTGAGTTTTCATCTAAATTATCTTGTAAATTTTCTTCTACTATATTTACTTCAGGTAGAATTTTATTTTCATTTTCTTTTGTTTCTTGGGTTTGAATTTGAGTTTTATTTGCTTGAATTTGTATATCTTTTATATCATTTTTAATTATGTTCGGAGTAATTTTTGGACTTTGTGTTTCTATATCTTTTGAAACGATTTTAAATGCTTCTTCTTTTATATCTTTAGTTTGTTTTTTATCATCATTTGTAATTTTGCTTAATAACTCATTTAAAGCCCCAGTTTTTAGAGTTTTTTCAGCGTTTATAATAGGTTCGTTTGTATTATTAGATACAATTTTTTCACTTTTTACTGATAATAAACTTTCTAAATTTGGTTTTTTAATTTCAGTATTTTTTAAATTCTCTTCAATTTTTGTATTTTTGTTTAATGCGTGTGAGAAGAAATTTTGCTCATATAATTTAGGATATGGTTTAGCAAAAATTTGCTCGTTATATTCATTATTTTTAATTTTTTCATAAGTTATATTGCTAAGCCCTAATTTATGCTCTTTTGCAAGTTCTACTAATGAATGAACGCTATTTGTATTTGCAAAACTTTCTAAACTAGCTTTATTATTAACAATATTTTTTAAGTTAAAAAAATCATTTAATTTTACATTTTTTTTATCTTGCTTTAATATGTCTAAAAAATCTAAAATCTGAACGAAATTCAAATCATCTAAAAGTTCTTTTCCATATTCAACATCTTCCATAGAAGTCTTAATATCTTGCATAATTTCAGCATCACTTATTTGCAATCTTTTAGGTAAAAATTCATTCATTTCTTTTGCATTTTGCACTATTTTTGATACTTTATCTTGTAGAGTTTTTGGATTTTGTAAAAGACTTGCTAATAAATTTGGCTCTTGTTTGCTTGTTTTTTCATTTAATAAAGTTGAAGCTAGATTTATATTACTAAATTGTTTTACATCTTTATTTTTTATTTCATTTTTTGCTTTAAATACATTTTGCATTACCAATAAATTTTTAGTATCTTTTACATCGGTTTGATTAAATAATAAATCAGCAAAACCTTCTCCACCAGATTTTTTAGAGCCTTTACCTTTTTTAGAATTTAGATTTTTTACATCTTGTAAAATTAATAAATCTTTCATAATAATCCTTGTTTAAAACTTGATGAGATTTAGCAAAATTCGTTCCAAGTTTTTGTGATTTCATATTTAAAAATTAACCTAAATTAATTAAACTTTTACTTTAAAATCAAGGAGAAAACATTGAGTATTAGAAATATAGCAGTAATCGCACACGTTGATCATGGTAAGACTACAATGGTTGATCAGTTATTAAAACAATCAGGAACATTTAGCGAAAGAGACCAAGTTGATGAACGCGTTATGGATAGTAATGATATTGAAAAAGAGCGTGGAATTACAATTCTTTCAAAAAACACAGCAATTAATTATAAAGGCACAAAAATTAACATAATTGATACTCCAGGCCACGCAGATTTTGGTGGAGAAGTTGAGCGTGTTTTAAAGATGATTGATGGGGTTTTATTAATCGTTGATGCTCAAGAAGGTGTTATGCCACAAACTAAATTCGTTGTTAAAAAAGCATTAGCATTAGGTCTTAGACCAATAGTTGTGGTAAATAAAATAGACAAAGCTGCAGCTGAACCTGATAGAGTAATTAATGAAGTATTTGACCTTTTTGCTGCACTTGATGCAACTGATGAGCAATTAGATTTCCCTGTAATTTATGCAATTGGAAAAGAAGGTATTGCAAAAAATGAATTAGATGATGATAGTAAGGATATGCAACCTTTATTTGACAAGATAATTGAGCATGTTCCAGCACCAAGTGGTAGTAATGAAAATCCTTTACAATTACAAGTATTTACATTAGGTTATGATAACTTCGTTGGTAAAATTGGAATTGCTAGAATTTTCAATGGAACAATTTCAAAAAATCAAAATGTAATGTTAGCTAAGGCTGATGGGACAAAACATACAGGAAGAATTTCAAAACTAATTGGATTTTTAGGTTTAGAAAAAATGGATATTGATAGTGCTAGCACAGGAGATATCGTAGCAATTGCAGGTTTTGATGCTTTAGATGTTGGAGATAGCGTAGTTGATCCTAGCAATCCTATGCCACTTGACCCACTGCATATAGAAGAACCTACTTTAAGCGTTGTATTTAGCGTAAATGATGGACCTTTAGCAGGAACTGAAGGAAAGCATGTTACAAGTAATAAAATCGCTGAAAGATTAGAAAGCGAAATGAAGACAAATATCGCTATGAAATATGAAAATATTGGCGAAGGTAAGTTTAAAGTAAGTGGTCGTGGTGAATTACAAATTACGATTTTAGCTGAAAATATGAGAAGAGAAGGTTTTGAGTTTTGTCTTGGACGCCCTGAAGTTATCGTAAAAATTGAAAATGGAGTTAAAACAGAGCCTTTTGAAAATCTAGTTATTGATGTTCCTGATGAGTTTAGTGGAACGGTTATTGAAAAGCTTGGAAGAAGAAGAGCTGAGATGAAAAGTATGGTTCCAACAGGAGATGGACAAACTAGACTTGAGTTTGAAATTCCTGCTCGTGGGCTAATTGGATTTAGAAGTCAGTTTTTAACAGATACAAAAGGTGAAGGTATAATGAATCATAGTTTTATGGAATTTAGACCTTTTGTTGGTAGTGTTGAAAAACGCCAAAATGGAGCATTAGTGAGTATGGAAAATGGTGTTGCATTAGCTTATTCATTATGGAATCTTCAAGATAGGGGTGTTTTATTTATAGACCCTCAAGCAAAAACTTATGTTGGTATGATTATAGGCGAGCATAGCCGTCCGAATGACCTTGATGTAAATCCTATAAAAGGTAAAAACCTAACCAATGTTCGTGCTAGTGGTAGTGATGATGCTATTAAATTAGTTCCACCTAGAAAACCTACTTTAGAGCGTGCTATGGAGTGGATTGAAGAAGATGAATTAGTAGAAGTAACTCCAATTAATATTCGTATTAGAAAGCGTTATTTAGATCCAACTCTAAGACGCCGTATGGAAAAATCTAAATCTTAATTTTTATTCTTTCTATTCTAAATCTTTTAAAGAATTTAGAATAGAAAATTAAAATGTTTGAAAATAAAGCTTTTAAGACTTCTGTTAAGCAAAAACAATTAAAATTAAAAGATTATGAAAAAAGCAAAACCTATTAGAATGTGTATTATTTGCAAGATTAGAAAAAATCAAACTGATTTAAAGCGTTTTCAAGTGTCTTTAAATGAAGTTTTATTTCAATTTAATAGCGGTAGAAGTATGTATTTATGTGATGAATGCCTTAAAAAAGATGATAGTGATTTTTTAAAGTCTTTGCAAAAAGTTATAAAAATTAATATAGATAAAAAAGAACTTGCTAGTAAATTAAAAGAAAGGTTTTTAAATGGCGAATATAAAAATTAGTGAAATAGCAGCGGAATTAGGTTATCAAAATAAAGAAACTTTAGAAAAAATTAATGAATTAGGATTTGATTATAAATCACCTCAAAAAGCTGTAAGTGAAGATGTAGCAGCAGCAATATATGAGTATTTAAAAAATGGAACAATTCAACAAATTTTAAAAGATGAAGTTGCAAAATCAAGTAAAAGTGCCAAAAAATCTAGTACAAAATCAACTACTTCTAAAACAACAAAAAGTAAAACTGAAAAAGCTGAAAAAAGTACAAAGACTGAAAAGATTGAAAAAACAAAAAAAACTGAAAGCAAACAAAAAGAAATTCTTAAAGAAGAAACCAAAGAAGATAAACAAGAAACTAAAGAAGAAAAAATAGTAGAAGAAAAAATCACTAAGGTAGAAGTTAAAGAAGAAATGAAAAGCAAAGAAATAGCAAAAGAAGAATTAGTGCAAGAAGAACCTGTAAGTCTTGCAAGAAGTGGGCTTGAAAAACGCCGTGGCTTAGTAATCATTAAGAAGAAAAATGCAGCAAAAGAAGAAGTTAAAGAAGAGGTTAAGCCTAAAGCTCAATCAAAAGAGCCCGTATCGTTTGCTTCAATATTTAGCACAGATGAAAGCTTAAAAAAGAAAAAAGCTAAAAAAATAGTTCCAGCAGCAAGAAAAGAAAGTTCATCTAAGATGGATTTTGATACTAATTTTGCAGAGATTAATGATGATGAAGATGATGTTGTGGTTATGCCTGATTTTTCATTTAATGAAAGAAAAGAAGATATTGAAAAGCCTGCAAAGGCACAAACTTCATTAAGAAGTGCATTTAATAACCAAATCAATCAATTTACAAATACTTCAATAGCAAGGTCTCGCCGTAAAAAATCAAAAGCATATAAAAAAGAACAAAGTAGCGAAGAAATTACAAGTATTAAAATTCCTAAAGAAATAAGACTTTATGAATTAGCAGAGAAGTTAGGTAAAAAAGATAGCGAATTAATCTCAAAATTATTTATGCAAGGAATGATGACTACTAAAAATGATTTCTTAGATGAAGAAACTATTGAGATTTTAGGACTTGAGTTTGGAATTGAAATAAGCTTTTTTGATGAGACTGCACAATTTGATTATGTTGCTGATTATGAAGAAAATCAAGAAGAATTAAAAGATATTAAAGTTCCTGTTGTAACAATTATGGGGCATGTTGATCATGGTAAGACAAGTTTGCTTGATTATATTAGAAATAGTCGTGTAGCAAGTGGCGAAGCAGGTGGAATTACTCAGCACGTTGGTGCTTATATGGTTAATAAAAATGGTAAAAATATAACCTTTATTGATACTCCAGGTCACGAAGCATTTTCAGCTATGAGAGCTAGGGGTGCTAGTGTTACTGATATAGTAATTATTGTTGTTGCAGCTGATGATGGTGTAAAACCACAAACAAAAGAAGCAATTTCGCATGCAAAAGCAGCGGGTGTTCCAATCATCATCGCTGTTAATAAAATAGATAAAGAAGCAGCAAATCCTGATAGAGTTAAAACTCAATTAGCAGAGCTTGATATTATGCCAACTGAGTGGGGTGGAAGTCATGAATTCGTTCATATTAGTGCTTTAAAGGGAACTGGAATTGAAGATTTACTTGAAATTATCTTATTACAAGCTGAAATTTTAGAGCTTAAAGCAAATAAAAATACAGCTGCAAAAGCAAATATAGTTGAAAGTTCTTTACAAAAAGGTCGTGGTGTAGTAACTACTGTGATTATGGAAAATGGAACGCTAAGAGTAGGAGATACCGTTGTAGCAGGCATTGCTTATGGTAGGGTAAAAAGCATTACAGATAGCAAAGGTAACGCACTAAAAGAGATTTTACCAGGCGAGTGTGGTGTAATTATGGGTCTTAATGAAATTCCTGATGCAGGTGAGACATTAATTAGTGTTGCGACTGATAAAGAAGCAAGAGATTACGCACAAAAACGCCACGAATATTTAAGACAAAAAGAATTAAGCAAATCAACAAAAGTAAGCCTTGATGAATTAAGTGCAAAAATTAAAGAAGGGAATTTAAAATCATTACCTGTTATTTTAAAAGCCGATGTAGGTGGAACATTAGAAGCTATTAGAGGAAGTCTTGAAAAGCTTTCAAATGATGAGGTAAAAGTTGATATTGTTTTAGGTGGTGTTGGTGGAATATCTCAAGGAGATATTGCTTTAGCACAAGCTAGCGGTGGTGTTATAGTTGGCTTTAATGTTCGTCCAACAGGGGATATTAAGGAAAAAGCAAAAGAAGCTAAGGTTGAGATTAAAACATATAATGTAATTTACAATCTAATTGATGAGATTAAAGCTATTTTAGGTGGTTTAATGAGTCCTATTATTAGCGAAGAGCAACTAGGACAAGCTGAAATTAGACAAGTAATCAATGTGCCAAAAGTAGGACAAATAGCAGGATGTATGGTAACTGATGGAAGTATAGTAAGAGGGGCTAAAATCCGTGTTATTCGTGAAGGTGTTGTAGTGTTTGAAGGAGAGATTAGTTCACTTAAACGCTTTAAAGACGACGCTAGAGAAGTTAGCAAAGGTTATGAATGTGGTGTTGGTATCGTTGGATTTAACGATATGAGAGAAGGCGATTTTATAGAAAGTTATAAAGAAGTTCAAAGTAAGGCTAGTTTATAATGAATGATAAAGCACAAATAAAACGCCTAAGAACACAAAGTTTGCTAAAGGAATTAGTAGGAGAAGCTTTAGCAAACTTAGATGATCCTTTATTAAGCGGTCTATTGGTAAATGATGTAGATTGCAAAAAGGGTCGTTATGACGCTTTTATATATTTAGATAAAATGTCGCTTACAAAAGATGAACAAAATTTAGTTCTTTCTAAGCTAAAAAGAGTTAGTAAAGTATTGCAAGCTCATTGTTTAGGAGCGCTTGGTATGTATAGATGTCCAAATTTTCATTTTAGGTTTGACGATAGTTTAGATAAAATTAATAGAATAGAAGAATTATTTAAGCAAATTAATAAGGAAAAGAAATAAATGGAGCTAGAGAATTTAGCTAAACAGCTTAATTTAGTGATTTATGATACTGAATTAGCAAAAGAAGGCAATAACTTTATTTATAGAATTTTCATCTTAAAAGATGGAGAAAATAAATCAGTTAGTCTTGATGATTGCGAGCAATTTAGTAGATTGATTTCTCCTATACTTGATTTAAATCCACTTACAGATGAAAAATACTTTTTAGAAGTAAGCTCTCCTGGACTTGAAAGAAAGCTTACTAAAATAGAGCATTTCAAACTTAGTATAGGTGAGATATTAAAAATCAAAACTAAAGAAAAAGAAGAAATTATCTCAAAATTACTTAGTGCTGATGATGAAAAAATTACTTTAGAAGATGGCACAATTTTAAACTACGCAGATATTAAATCTACAAAAACTTATATCTATTGGTAAGGCAAAGCCTTACCTATATACTCTTACTCAAATTAATAATCATTAACAAAATCAAAATTAGAAATAAAAAAACAAAGAAATTTAAAGGAATTTAATGAAAACTATTACAAAAAAAGATACAAAAACCTTAGCATTAAGTGCATTAGGTGGGACATTAGAATTTTATGATTTTATTATATTTGCATTATTTACTCCGTATTTTACACATCATTTTTTTCCAAAAGAGCTTGATGAGAGTATAAAATTATTAAATACTTATGGAGCTTTTGCTGCAGGGTATTTAGCTCGTCCATTAGGTGGAGTTATAATGGCACATTTTGGCGATAAGTTTGGTAGGAAAAATATGTTTTTATTAAGCATTATTTTAATGGTAATTCCTACATTGATTTTTGCGATTATGCCTACTTATGAGCAAATTGGCTATTTTGCTATTGCTATTTTATTAGCTATTAGATTAGTTCAAGGCGTTGCTATTGGAGGAGAGTTACCTGGTGCTTGGGCTTTTATATATGAGCATAGTCCTGATAATAAAAAGGCATTATTTTTAGGAGTTTTAACTAGTGGGGTTTGTGGTGGTATTACTTTAGGAGCTTTAAGTGCGTTATTGCTTCAACTAAATTTCACAGAAGATGAAATAAAAGATTATGCGTATAGAATTCCTTTCTTAATCGGCGGTATTTTTGGTCTAATTAGCATTTATCTTAGAAGATTTTTGCAAGAAACTCCTATTTTTAAGCAACTTCAAGCTGAAAAGCAATTAAGCGATTTTCCTATAAAATCAGTTATTAAAGATTATAAAATGGAAATAATTTTATCAATGTTTTTAACTATTGTTCTTACTGCTTGTGTTTTAGTATTTTTAATAATGATGCCTAATTTTATGAAAGGTATTTTAAATATTAATCCTGCTTTAAATACTAGCTTGCAAATTATTGCTAGTGTTAGTATGATGATTGGACTTGTTGTTTGCGGGGCATTGGCTGATAGATTTAAAGCTAGTTTAATTTGCAAAATTTTTGCTATTTTATTAGTTTTTACTAGCACTATGTATTTTTATTCTTTATATGTTTTAAAGGATTTTGCTTCAACTTGTATATTTTATTTTGCTTCGGCGTTTTTTGGTGGTATTGTTAATTTTACATCATTATTTATGTGTAGGCTTTATAAGGCTAGTATTAGATATACAGGCATAGGATTTTCTTATAATTTAGCTTATGCGATAGCAGGATTTTTAACTCCAATTATCGTAGTTCAATCACACGGAAAATTTGATATTGGTAGTGGATATTACATTATTTTCATATGCTTAATGGCTTTTTTAAATTCTGTATTTTTTGACAAAATTATGAAAAATAAAAAATAAAGAATTTGATTTTAAGATAAACTCTAAAAATTTTTAGAAGTTTATCTTATTTTGGAATAAGTTTTGCTTTTATCAAAATATAAAATATTTAAGGAAAGTTATGCAAAACGGATTTTATCAAGCTACAGGAGCAATGGTTACTCAACTAAATCGCTTAAATGTTATCTCTAATAATTTAGCTAATGTAAATACTGCAGGTTATAAAAGAGATAATGTAGTAATCGCTGATTTTAAAAGGCTTTATGATGAAGAAATGCAAAATATGCCAATTGATAATCATACAAAACAAGCTGCAAAATACATAAATCAAACCATAAATAGAGTTCCTAATATTGATATAGAATACACAGATTTTAGCGTAGGTGCAATCCGTCCGACCAACAATCCTTTAGATATTGCAATCAAAAGAAGTGATTGTTTTTTTATGGTTCGCTCATCAGATGGTAGTGTGAAATTTAGCAAAAATGGAGCATTTAGTCTAGATGAAGATGGCTTTATAGTTACAAAAAATGGAGATAGATTATTAAGCTCGAATTATTTTGAAGACCCTGCAAATGATGGCATTCAAGTAGGAGATAATCAAAGATTAACTATTGATTCAGATGGAAATGTCTATTTAGATGGTGAAGTAGCAAATAGGATTTTTGTAGCTAGGATGGATGATACAAGGGATTTAGAAAAGATAGGAGATAATCTTTATAAATTAGATGATTTAACTAAAATGCAAGATTTTGAGGGTTCAAATGCACTTGCGAGTGGGTTTTTAGAAATGAGTAATGTAAATGCCGTTAATGAAATGGTAGGTCTTATAGAAACTCATCGTTTAGTTGAAATGTATCAAAAAGTAATGACTAGCCATATGGATGAGCTAAATAGCGATGCAATAAATAAATTAGCAAATGTTAAATAGGAGTAAAAATGCTTAGGTCTTTATATACAGCAGCAACAGGAATGATAGCACAGCAAACACAAATTGATACAACATCTCATAATATTGCCAATGTAAATACTATGGGATACAAAAAAAATAGAGCAGAATTTGCTGATTTAATGTATCAAGTAATGGAATACGCAGGCACTAGCACAAGCACAACAACGCAAAGTCCAACAGGTATTGAAGTAGGTCTTGGAGTTCGCCCAACAGCAATTACAAAACAATTTACACAAGGTTATTTTAAAGAAACAGGCAATCAATTAGATATGGTAATAGCAGGTAATGGTTTTTTTCAAGTTCAGCTACCTGATGGCACTACGGCATATACAAGAAATGGTGCTTTTAAGCTAGATAGCGAAGGAACTATCGTAAATAGTGATGGATATAGATTAATCCCTGAAATTACAATTCCTGAAGATGCAGTTGCTATTGGGATAGGAACTGATGGGGTTGTAAGTGTAATTCAAGCGGGTAATCCTGAAGCAGTGCAACTAGGTCAAATTGAATTAGCAAACTTCATAAATCCTAGTGGCTTACACGCATTAGGAGATAACAATTTCCTTGAAACTAGTGCTAGTGGAGCAGTTGTAGTTGGCACTGGCGGGACTAATGGTTTTGGTCAAATTAAGCAAAACTTCGTAGAGATGAGTAACGTGCAATTAGTAGAAGAAATGACTGATTTAATCACAGGTCAAAGAGCTTATGAAGCAAACTCTAAAGCAATCACTACAAGTGATGAAATGCTATCAATCGTAAATGGACTTAAAAGATAAATAATATAGATTGAAATTCTTATAATTTTATAAGAATTTCAAATACGAATTACTTAAAAGTAACTTCTAATGCTTGTTTAATATCGGCTATTAAATCATCAGCATTTTCAATACCAACAGAAAGCCTTACAAGACCTTCGCTAACTCCAGCTTTTATTAATTCAGCTTCATTTAATTGTCTATGAGTATGACTTGCAGGGTGTAAAATACAGCTTCTTGCATCAGCTACATGAGTTGCTATCATTATTAATTTTAAGCTATCTAAAAACTTAACTGCCTTAGCTTTATTTGCTTTTAATGTAAAGCTAATAACCCCACAAACCCCATTAGGCATATATTCTAAAGCTAGATTATAATAAGGACTGCTTTTTAGCATAGGGCAATTTACGCTTTCAATATATTCATTATTTTCTAAAAATTCTGCAATTTTTTTCGCATTTTCGCAGTGTTTTGCCATTCTTAAAGGTAGGCTTTCAATATGAGTTGATAGCATATATGCACTAGTTGCAGGTAAGCAAGCACCTATATCTCTCATTAATTGAACAATCATTTTTACAATATACGCTAATTTGCCAAATTTTTGCGTATAGATTAATCCGTGATATGACTCATCAGGGGTGTTAAAATCTGCAAATTTTTTAGGATACTTACTCCAATCAAAATTACCGCTATCAAGCACAACCCCAGCAATCACACTTGAATGCCCATCAAGATATTTAGTAGCTGAATGAATAACAATATCAGCTCCGTGTTTTATAGGCTGACAATTAATAGGAGTTGCAAAAGTATTATCAATTACTAATGGAATTTCATTTTCGTGAGCAATATTTGCAAATCTTTTAATATCAAGCACTACTAAAGCAGGATTTGATACGCTTTCAGCGTAAATTAATTTTGTGTTTTCTTTAATAGCTGCTCTTATTTCATCATTTGTGCTATTTGCACTAATAAAGGTGCAATCAATTCCAAATTTTTTAAGCGTTACGCCTATTAGATTTATACTTCCACCATAAATCTCATTTACGCAAACTAAATGATCTCCTGCTTTACAAATATTTGTAATTGCAAAAAATATAGCTGCTTGTCCGCTAGAAGTTAGCACCCCAGCAATTGCTCCTTCTAATTTAGCAATTTTACTAGCTACATAATCATTTGTAGGATTTGCTACTCTTGAGTAAAAATATCCACTTTCTTCTAAGTCAAATAATTTTCCCATAAATTCACAAGAATCGTATTTGTAAGTAGTTGATTGAATGATTGGCACTTGCCTACTTTCGCCATTTTTTGGCTCATAACCTGCGTGAATACATAAAGTATCTTGTTTTAACATTTTCTCTCCTTTAAAAAAAATATTAGTTTAACTTTATTTTAAGTATTTAGCAAGTAAAAAATGGCAAAATTAGTTAAAAAAGGAGAAAAAATGCCCGTTAATATAAAAACTAACCTTCCAGCAAAAGTTTTACTAGAAAATGAAAATATTTTCGTAATGGATGAAGCAAGAGCAAATTCTCAAGATATTCGTCCATTAGAGCTTGTGATTTTAAACCTTATGCCAATCAAAGAAGAAACTGAATTAGAATTACTTAGAATGCTTTCTAATACGCCTTTACAAGTAAAAATCACGCTTTTAAGAATAGCAAGTCACGAGAGCAAAAACACTTGTCAAAGCCACTTAAACGAGCATTATTTGGTATTTGATGAGATAAAGCATAAAAAATTTGATGGAATGATAATAACAGGAGCTCCGTTAGAACAATATGAATTTAGCGAAATAACTTATTATGATGAATTAGTTAGTATTTTAGAATGGAGCAAAAGCAATGTTTTTAGCACTCTTCATATATGCTATGGTGCGATGTTTGGGCTAAATTATCATTACAATATTGCAAAAATTCCTTTAAAAAAGAAATTAAGCGGAGTGTTTTATCACGATGTAATTGATAGTAAAGATGAGATTTTAAGGGGAATTGATGATGTGTTTTTAGCTCCACATTCAAGGCATTCAGGAATTGATGAATTAGCCTTAGCAAATCATAAATCTTTAGTGATTTTAGCTAAAAGCGATTTAGCAGGAAGCTATTTGATAAGAAGTTCTGATAGAAGACAAGTTTTTGTCCTAGGTCATCCTGAATACTCTCGCACTACTTTAGATAATGAGTATAAAAGAGATATTAAAAACGGCTTAGATGTTGATATTCCTTATAACTATTATAAAGATGATAATCCAAACAATCCCCCAAAACTTACTTGGAGAGCTCACGCAAATTGCGTTTATATCAACTGGCTAAATTATTATGTATATCAAACTACACCTTTTGAATTAGACAAACTTAATTCAATTAATTAAGATTTAGATTTTCTAAATCTTAATTAGATTTTTTTAACTCCGCTTTCATTCATATAATTTATGAAATCTTGTCTTAATTCTTCTTCTTTTTGTTTTATTTTCGCTAGTTCTAATTCTTGCTCTTTTTTCTTTTCATTTTCTTTTATATCTGTTTTGATTTGTTTTAATGAGTCTAAAAAGTCCATTTTTTCTCCTTTTGATTTTTGTATTATATTATTTAAATAATGTAATAAATAACTTTTAAAAATATAAATTCAATATGTTTTATTTAATAAATTTTTGCATAATGCTAAGTCGTAAAGAGTTAAAAAGAGATAATTTTATTAAATCAAAGGAGATAATTTGAAAACCATAATCGCATTAGATTTTGACACCTTAGAGCAAAGCCGTGAATTTGTATCAAAACTATCAGCAAAAAATCTTGAAAACTATGCAAAAGAGCATAATTTAAAATTAATTATGCCTTATTTAAAAGTCGGTATGTGGCAATACTACACAGCTGGAAATGACTTTTTAAAAGAGCTAAAAGACTTAGGTTTTAATATATTTTTAGATTTAAAATTAATTGATATTCCAAATACTATTTATAATGCTACTAAGACACTTTTAAAAAATGATATTGATATTTTAAGCCTTCATTCTTTTGCAGGCGAGCAAGCTTTAAAGGCTGCTGTTAATGCTAAAAATGAATTAGGTAGCAAGTGTGAATTATTTGGAATTTCTGTATTAACTTCGTTTGAAGAAGAAGAATTTAAAAATGATTTAGGCTTTAATGGAAGTATTAATGATTGCGTAAAACAACGCTGTTTAATCAGCAAAAAAGCAGGTCTTGATGGCATAGTAAGTAGTGCTTATGAAGCAAAATTTGCTAAAGATTTAGGACTTAAGGCTCTTACGCCTGGCATTAGATTTTTAGGCAATGATGCAAATGACCAAGCAAGGGTTGCTACGCCAAAATTTGCTATAGAAAACAATATTGATTATATTGTAGCTGGTAGAATGATTACAAAGAGTTCTAATCCTATTAGAGCTTATTTTCAATGTATAAAAGGAGAAGAAAATGAATAAAGAAGTTGCAAGTGAAGTTGTAAAAATATTAAAAGATTGTGAAGCAATATTTATTAATACTAAAGAATTTTTCACATATTCAAGTGGTATTAAAAGCCCTATATATTGTGATAATCGTGTGTTAATTAGCTATCCAAAAGAGCGTAAAATCATAGCAAATCATTTAGCGAATTTGATTAAAGAAAAAGCAGGAGATGTTGATTACATAGCAGCAACTGCTACTGGAGCTATTGCTCACGGAGCTTGGGTGGCTGATATATTAAACAAACCATTAGTATATATATTATCAAAAAACAAAACCCACGGAAGAGCAAAGATGATTGAAGGAAGCTTTAAGCATGGAAGCACTTGCGTTGTGCTAGAAGATTTAATCTCAAGTGGCGGTTCAAGTATTGCTGCTGTTGGTGCTGCTAGGTCTCACGGATTAGATGTAAAAGGTGTGTTTTCAATATTTAGCTATGAATTAAATCAAGCTAAGAAAAATTATGAGAGTATTGATTGTCCTGCTTATTCGCTTAGTGGATTTTCTGCATTTAGTGGATTTTTAAGCGATGAAGAAGTAAAAGTTCTAAACGAATGGCGTGACGCTCAAGAATAAAATAATTTTAATTTCAAATTCCGATTTTGGAATTTGAATATCTTCAGACCTTCTTTACTTTACAAAAAATAATTTTTATAATATTTACTTAATAATTAAAATTAAGGAGAAATAATGGCTTTTAAGAACGCAGTAGTTACAAAAGAACTTGATGAAAAATACAAAATGACAGATATTTTTTGCAATTATACAGATAGCTTATACTATAAACAAAATCGTATGTTGCCTGATGAGAAAAGAATAGTAATAGATGAAGAATTAGATTGTTTTATAATACAAGCTTATAATTTTTTAGACCCTGAATTAGAGCGTGCAAGACTTAGTAAAGGCTTGTGGGTTTTATATTATAAAGGTAATTTGATTGAAGTTATACTTGATTATGATTTTGATATAACAATAGATGGTGTTTTATACGATAAAGTTTGGAGTATTTTTGATATTAAAAACAATGAATTATTAAGCGAAAAAGAAGTTATAAATCTTCTTAAAGAAATATTAGATGTTTATAATGTGGCTGGTGCCTGGGGCGAAATTGAAGAAGATTATAAAGTTTATTTAAGAGATGAAATAATAAAAGAATAAATATTTTAAATCCTAATTCAAATTCTTTAAAAATTGTGGAATTTTAAGTAGGAATTTGGTTTAAAAAAGGTAAGCAAATGGCTTTTAAAAACGCAATTATTGATGATAGATTAGAGAAGAAATATTCTTTTGTAGATATTTGTATTAAGCATACTAATGATTGGTATCTCAAACAACATCATAAATTTCCTTTTGAAGAACGCATTGTAATAGATGAAGAATTAGACTGCTGGTTTATGAATTGTATGTATTTTGATGACCCAGAACTAGACCATGCAAAACTTAATAAATCTTTGTGGATTTTATATTATAAAGGCGAACATATAAGGATAATTTTAGATTATGATATCAAACAAGAGATTGATAATGTAGTTTATAATAGAGTTTATAAAATCCTTTCTATAAGAGATAATAAAACATTAAATGAAAAAGAAATAATAGCTTTATTGAAAGAAATATTAGTTGTTTATAAATGGGACGGAAGCTTAAATAATGATAAAGAATTTAAAGCATATATAATAGATGAAGTGCTAGGAGAATACATATAAACAAAAGGAGATTTTATGATAGAAAAAAGTATTGTAAAAATTGTGATGTCAATTGTAATATTGTCTATTTGTTGTTTTTTATTTACGATAATTTTTTTTGTATATGATACTTTTTATATGTTTTTATCAATTACACAAGCACCTTATGGAAGTTTATTAGGCTCAATATTTATTATACCTTTATGTTTTTTAACTCATATAATATATAGCAAGATATCAAAAGAGTTATGTTTAATATTTTTATCTATTATGTTTTGTTTTTCTTATATTCCTATTTGACCTTATCAATAGGCGGAATAATAGCTTTGATTTTGCCATTTATGTATTATTATTTATTAGTAATGTTATATAAGAAATTCTTTAAAAGTAAATCAAGTTTTATAGGCAATACGCAGTTTAAATTAGATTTTAAAACTATACAAATTGATAACGAAATTTATGAAAAATATAAAATAAATGAAGCACTTGCTAAATATAATATACAAGATACCATATTCAACACAAAAACAATACTACTTAATAAAGAGCTTGATTGCTTTTTTATTGATTGTGATTTAAATTCAAATAGAATATTTTGGATTTTAAAATATAAAACAGATATTATTAAAATACTTCTTGTGCATAAAAAGCGTTTATCAACTGATACTGCTATATTTGTAATCATAGATATTGCGGGTAATAATTTACTTAGCGAAGAAGAAGTGGTTTATTTATTAAAAGAAATCTTAGATATTTATAATCAAGATAAACAAGTAAAATACACATTATTAGATAAAAAATATTAAATGATTAAAGAAATTTTAAAATTTATAATTATATTTACTTTAACTCCTATAAATGCTGTTTTTATATATCTTGCAATTAAATCTTGTTTTGTTGAAAATTATTTGTTTTTAATGTTTGTTTATATGTTTGTTCATTATTTTGTTTTATCAATGAAGTATTTTTATGATAAATCAAAACTTTTTGCCATTGTTTTATTTAGTTTAATTTCACTTATTTTTGTAGTAGAAAATTGGCTATATTTTATGATTTTTATCGCTATTTATATCCTTGTAATTTATATATTAAGAGAAGTTGATACAAGTAATGCGATTTATGTGATTAATCCAAAAAGATTTGATTTAGTTCATATAACTTTTGGATTTTTAATGCTGCTTTCATTTATTAGTATTGTAAGCTTTTTAAAAGATGAATTAATTATTTATAAAATAATCGGCGTAGTAATTATATTATGCACTTTAATTATATTTTGTGGTGTTAAAAGAGTGATTTGCTATGAAGATTGCTTGGTGTTTGTAAAAGGCTTAGGAGTTAGCAAAATAAAATATGATGATATTAAGGAATATTATTTTTTTAAAACAAATTTTAAAAATACTATAAGAATTTTTTTAAAGCAAAAAAGATTTAAGATTTTTTATATTTCTTATGAGCTTTCCTTTAATAAATTTAATAAAAGCGATTTAGAAAAATTAGAAAAATTAATCAATAAAAATGAAAATAAACAAAGAAAATCATTATGGGGTTAAAAGCATTAGAGCTGATTTTAAATACTTTTTATTCTATAAAATATCTTAGCTTATGCAATAAAATTACAAAAAGTAACACAAAATATTGATTTTTATCAAATTTAATCAAAAAAATTATAAAAAACATAATTTCATTCCATAATAAAAGTCTATATTAAAAAAAGGAGTGATTATGAACGATAAACCAATTTGTTATGTTCCTAGTAGAAGAATTGGCGAAGTTTTTAGTGGTGTTCCATCATTTCTAGGGTTGCCTAAGATTCATAATGATGAAGAACTAAACAATTATGATATTGTAGTAATGGGTGTACCTTGGGAAGGGGTTTGCACTTATGGTAATTATTCAGGTTGTGAGTTATCTACAAAAAATATTAGAGCTGCTTCTGTTAGATATGGTGGATATTTACCAGAATTTGATTTAGATGTATTTGATTATTTTACTGGTGGAGATTTTGGTGATTGTGCTATAGAAAATGGTAATTATGATTTTTCTTTTAATAGCATAAAAGATAAGTATTCTAAAATAATGAAAGCCAAAAAAATCTCTGTAGTATTTGGTGGCGATCACTCAATATCATTTCCGTTAATTAGTGAGTTTGCTAAGGCACATAATGGAAATATAGGCATTATTCATTTTGACGCACATATGGATAATATGGATAAATTTGGCGAAGAAAAATTAGCTAGATGTTCTCCTTTTCATAGATTATACGAAGACCCTTATATAGACCCTACAAAAATGGTGCATTTTGGTATAAGAGGACCTAGAAACAATCCAAATGGTTTAAAAGAAGCAAAAAAATTTGGAGCTCATGTAATTACTGGAATGCAAGTAAAAGAAATGGGTTGGAAAGCTGCTATAAGCGAAGCAATTAAAATTGCAAGTAATGGCACAGAAGCTATTTATGTAACTATATGCTCTGATGTTTTAGATATAGCATTTAATCCAGCAGGCCCACCTGATCCTTGTGGTCTTAGCACATATGAACTTGCTATGATGTTGCACGAATGTGGAAAAGCAGGTGCTAGTGCGTTTGATTTTGTTGAATTATATCCAGGAAAAGACCCGCAAAATACTTCAGGGCATGTAGCGGTGTGGATGAGTATATATTTTTTAACAGGTCTTACTAAGTATAGATTTAATATTAAATAACATATAAAAACATAAAGGGGAATTATGCAAAATAAATATACTTGGAAGGATAAAATTAAAGCAATAGGGCCAGGAGCTGTAGTTACTGGCTCTTTTGTTGGCCCTGGAACAATTACAACTTGCACTAAGGCTGGAGCTGGATTTGGCTTTGCTTTACTTTGGGCTGTTTTATTTTCAATAATAGCTACCATTGTATTGCAAGAAATGTCAGCAAGGCTTGGAATAATTACTCAAAAGGGATTAGGCGAAGCTATATTAAACACTTTTAAAAGTAAGATTGGAAAAATATTAAGTGGAATTTTAGTGGGCGGTTCTGTAGTTTTGGGTTGTGCTGCTTATAATGCAGGAGATTTAACTGGTGCTGCACTAGGTCTATCAACAATAACAGGAATAAATATAAGTTCGCTTACTCCTTATATGGGCTTGTTTGTATTTGTATTATTATGGATGGGTAGTTTTGATATTATCAAAAAAATTTTTATGCTATTGGTTATTATAATGGCTTTGATTTTTATCTTAACAATGTTTGTTGTTAAGCCAGATTTTTCTTTAGTTTTTCAAGGATTATTACCTACTTTTCCTGATGGTAGTTTATTTACTATCATTGCAATTATAGGGACAACTATTGTGCCTTATAATTTTTTTATACATTCAGCAACTGCTAAACGAACTTGGAAAGATGCTAATGAGTTGGAATTATCAAAATGGGATATATATTTTTCTATAACCACAGGTGGAATTATTACAGCAGCTGTTGTGATTACAGCTGGTGTTGCAATGATAGGAATGGAAGTAAAAAATGCTTCTGATATGGCTATACAACTTAGACCATTATTAGGTAATTATGCTGAAATAGTTTTGGGTGTTGGTATATTTGCTGCTGGACTTGCTTGTTCTATCAGTTCTCCTATGGGAGCTGCTTATGTTATGAGTGCTTTTTTAGGTTGGGATTATAAGCATAACGATATTCGTTTTAAATTAACCTGTTCTGCAATATTATTAATTGGAGTAATCGTTTCTTCAACTGGATTTAATCCTATAACTTTAATATTTACAGCTCAAATTCTAAATGGTATAATACTACCTGTAATTGTTGTTTATTTGGTGTATATTACATCAAGCAGTAAAGTTTTAAAAAATCATAAAAATAACAATATTAAAATATTTTTAGGTATTATCATCGCTTTAATTTCTGTGATTTTAGGCGGAAGTAGTTTAATTAGTGCGATAGGAAATATAATTTAAATATGCAAGAGTTGTTAGATAGATTAGTAAAAGATAATATTAAATATACAAAATTAGGAAGATTGGCAAATTATATCCCAGAGCTTAGCAAGGCTAAATTAGACGCTTTGGGAGTTTGCGTGATTGATAAGGATTATAATGTTTTTTGCTCGGGTGATAGTGAGCTAAGGTTTAGTATTCAAAGTGTTTCTAAAATAGTTACTTTAATGTTAGCTTTATTAGATAATGACTATGAGTATGTATTTTCAAAAGTAGGTGTTGAGCCTACAGGAGATGCCTTTAATTCAATTATGAAACTTGAAACATCAAACAATAAAAAGCCATTTAATCCAATGATAAACGCAGGTGCTATTGCTGTTGCTTCTATGATTAAAGGCAAAAATGCTGAAGAGAGATTTAATAGAGCGCTTGAGTTTTTTCGTTTGATTACTGATGATAATGAAGCGTCATTAAGTACCAAAATATACGAAAGCGAAAATAAAACAGGCAATAAAAATAGAGCCTTAGCGTATTTTATGAAAAATGATGGGATTATTAGTGGTGATGTTGAGGTGGCTTTAGAAGTTTATTTTAAACAATGTTCAATACTAGCTAACACAAAAAGCCTAGCTAAATTAGGATTATTTTTAGCTAATGATGGGCTTAAAGATGGTAAGCAAATAGTTAGTAAAAAAATAGCTAGAACGATTAAGAGTTTAATGCTAACTTGCGGAACTTACGATTTATCGGGAGAAATAGCTGTAAGGGTAGGACTTCCATGTAAAAGTGGTGTGGGCGGTGGTATGGTATCGCTTGTCCCTAGAGAATTTGGGATAGGGGTTTATGGACCAGCACTTGATAGCAAGGGTAATTCAATAGGTGGTGTTAGGATATTAGAGGGTTTATCTAAAGCTTTAGATTTATCAATTTTTTAAATTAATCTAAAATAATTAAAAGTATCTAGTAATTTTGTGCTTTATATTTTGAGTTTTAAGATTAAAATTCTTATAATTTCACTATATTAATTTGCATATTTTATAAGGGCTAATGTGATAGAATGGATATATAATAAATTAATAAAAGTTTTTGTTGCAACTTGTTTTAAAGTTTTAATATTTATTGTTTTATTATATGTAATTTCTTGGTCTTTTTTAATGTTATATATTGATACTTTTATACTTACTTTAATACCATTAAGATACTTATTGCCATGGTTTTTTATAGATGACGATGATGCTTATGCTCGAGGTTTTTTGTTAGGCTTGTTGTTGCTTATGATATGGAGTTATTTTAGTATATCTGCGACTAAAATCTATTGTAAAAATATTATTAATTTTTATAAAGGTAAGAAAGATTTAGGCTTTTTATTTTATTTTACCTTATTTAGTATTCTAAATGCGTTTTTTAAATTTTGCTTTTTAAAATTAGGAGATATTCACAATAGCACTTTAACTCTTGCTATTGCTTTAATATCTACGATTTTAATTTATTTTTATATAAATTATACGATTAAGAAAAGAAAATCATATTAAATAATAATAGTAATGATATTACAAGGATAATTAAAAAATAAGAATTTGAAATTCTTATTTCAAATTCTTAAATCTTTTTATGTTTTTTAACATATCAATACCAATTAGGCAATTGCTCTAAACTATCGCAATCTTGAAACATATTATCTATGTAATTAACTTTTGAAGTATCAAAGTTTAATGGTTGATTGAAGTTTTTACAATTAGCAAACATATAGCTCATATCAATTACTTTTGAAGTGTCAAAGTTTAGTAATTGATTAAAGTTATAACATCCCATAAACATACTGTTCATATTTGTAACTCTTGAAGTATTAAAGTTTAATGGTTGATTAAACAGACTACACCAAAGAAACATACCAAACATATTTGTAACTCTTGAAGTATTAAAGTTTAATGGTTGTTTAAAATTTCTACAACCATTAAACATATAGCTCATATTTGTAACCTTTGAAGTATCAAAGTTTAATGGTTGATTGAAGTAATAACAACCTGAAAACATATAACTCATATTTATAACCTTTGAAGTGTCAAAGTTTAAAGATTGATTCAATCGCTCACAATTTTCAAACATATGGCTCATATATTTAACCTTTGAAGTATTAAAGTTTAATGGTTGTTTAAAATTTCTACAACCATTAAACATATGACTCATAGTATTAACCTTTGAAGTATCAAAGTTTAATGGTTGATTGAAGTGATAACAACCTGAAAACATCTTGCTCATATTAGCTACATTGGAAGTATTAAAATTTAAAGGTTGATTAAACCGACCACACTCAAAAAACATACCACTCATATTTGTAACATTTGAAGTATCAAAGTTTAATGGTTGATTGAAGAAAAGACAATGTGAAAACATATAACTCATATCAGTTACATTTGAAGTATCAAAGTTTAATGGTTGATCGAGACCAATACGACCTGCAAACATACCACTCATATTAGTTACATTACTTGTATCCCATTCGTTTATCCCACTAAAATCCCCTCTATAACTTTTATAAAACAATTTACTCATATCAGTAATTAAACTTGTATCAATATCACCTAGATAAATTCTCGTATCTCTTACTAACTCTTGTAATTCTTCTTTTGTGGTAGGCTTATATTTTTTCATAAAATCTCCTTTAATTTTGCTAAAGCTATATCAAATGTATTAGCTCTTTTTCTATCATAACAAACACTATTTTTACATTTAGGGCATTTAGATGGTGGTAAATCATTTGCACTTAGGCAATCGCTTTTATGAATTATCACCACTGAATACCCACAATCTTGACAAATAAACTTGCTTGGCTTTGGTGCTATTGGCATTTATACTCCTTTAAAGAATTTGAAAGTCATATTTCAAATTCTTTTTGTTTTTTTATTTTTTAAAAATTTTATTTACAGCACTTAATAAAAATCCACCTACTGCCATAATCTTCTCTTTGTTTTCAACAACAAAATCAACTGCTTTTTCAACATTATCGCATAAGTTATCCCATAAGCTTTTTTCTATCTTTTCATCAGCTAAAGCTTTGTAATCTTTTGTGGTGCTTGTTGATTGATTGTTTGATGAATTAAAATTATTTGTATTAGGCTTTACTTTTTCGTTG